>NZ_CP077770.1:2130000-2347500 GCF_019134595.1 Pseudoalteromonas shioyasakiensis
TGCTTTTAAGTCCCTGAAAAAGTAAGGTTTAGCATAACGAGAATCGTAAAAATGTCCAGCGAGACGCTTAATAAAAAACAAAGGGCACATGAGCCATGTGCCCTTTGGTAACTTTAAGTGCTTTTAGTTTTAGCTTTTTTATTCTTTGCCATTCGTTTGGCACGTTTTATTGCCGACTTTTTCGACGCATTTTTCTGCGCTACCTTTAACACTTTAGCCTCTTTTAACTGCTTTTTGGCTGCTTTCAAGCGCTTTTTAGCGTTGTTGGCCAGGCTCTCTGCTTCGCTGGCACACTCTACAGCTGCTTGTGCTTTTAGTGCTGCATCTTTTGCTAGTTCAGTGGTTCTAGCCACTTCTTTTTTACTCTTTTCGAGAACTTTTTCGAGCTTAGCAAGACGCTTCTCGAATACTGACTGTGAATTTTGCATAGTATTCTCCTTTACTGACGCGTAGACATGCGGGTTGGTTCGGTGACAATAAGCGAGTCGAGACGATTCACAATTTCGTGATCTTTGTCTGGATAATCCAAATAACTTAAGAAATGGCGCATACAGTTGATACGTCCGCGCTTTTTATCATCAGAGCGAATTTGTGTCCAAGGCGCATCCTTAGTATGGGTATGAAACATCATGGCATCTTTGGCATCACTATAATCATGCCATTTAGCCAGTGATGCCATATCAACTGGGCTTAGCTTCCATTGTTTGAGCGGGTCGTTCTGGCGCGATTTAAAGCGTCTAAATTGCTCTTCTCTACTGACCGAAAACCAATATTTAAATAGCTTAATACCGCTATTCACCAACATGCGTTCAAGTTGGGGTGTTTGACGCATAAACTCTAAATATTCGTGATCATCACAAAACCCCATTACCTTCTCAACACCGGCTCGGTTATACCAAGAACGGTCAAACAGTATAATTTCACCCTTTGTTGGCAGGTGGTTAATGTAACGTTGAAAGTACCATTGATCTCGCTCTCTTGCAGATGGCTTCTCTAAAGCCACTACGTGCGCCCCACGTGGGTTTAAATGCTCCATAAAGCGCTTAATTGTGCCACCTTTACCCGCCGCATCTCGACCTTCAAATAAAATCACAATTTGCTGGTTGGTCTCTTTTACCCAGCCTTGCATTTTTAAAAGCTCGATTTGCAGTTCGTGTTTATGGCGCTCGTATTCAACCACGTCCATTTTGCGTTTATATGGGTATTTACCATCTGCATTCCACTTTAAGCTTGGGTTTTTAACATTTAGATCAAAAACCACATCCTGTTTCGCATTGGCTTCGGCTAATTTTTGTTGTTTAACTGATACAGGTTCGACATTGACTGTCTGCATAACGACTCCTTTTAAACTATAACTACCTATATTGAGATCTTTATAGTTTTACTTTAAGCCAGTTATTGCTAAGTAACTTGATCTAAATCTATATTTTAAGCACTGAAAAAATCATTAAAAAATATAAGGTTAGTACTTAATAATTAAGTAAAAATAAGAATACTAAAATAAAATTAAACCTTTTATCTATAGCAAAAAACAATCAGCAAAAACGCATATCTTCATACTGTTTTCAGATTTAAAAACACGCTAATTCTTAAATGCACAGCAATACAAATAGTTAGAAAAAATATTAATTAAGGGAATAAGTTAGATAAAAGAAACTGTCAAAGTAACTGCAATGCTTACGATGAATTTTAGATTTTGACACTAAACCAAAATACCGATATGAACTTTGAAAAAAAGAGACATAAGAACTACCCTCTCAATAACGAAAAAGGGACCTAAGTAAGGTCCCTTTTGTCGTTATTTAAATGCTTTTAGTAAATATATGGTCGCTATTTAACAATCCAAGGTGTAGCACTGATAAGCTCAGCATGACTGCTTAGCACTGTGTTATCATCTTGCCAGTCATCTGTTACTTTTATTGAACAACGCAGCTCTTTACAACTAACGTCATTTGCGGAGATAGCGTCTTGGCCGTTAAATTTAAGTACAACACCTTGTTGTTCAGGCAGTAAGAACCACATTAATTTACTGACAAAAAAGCCCGACAAATCAGATAACAGCTCGTCAAATTCTTCATTTAACGTGTATAAGTTTGCTTTACTGAGTTCAAAATCAGCCAGATCCGTTGCTTCAATTTGTAACTTTAATTGGCATTCATGTTTTGGATTTTCTGGTTGAACAACAATAACGGCTTTATCTGTATCAAGCTGCTTATCAAATGGTAAAAGTAACTGAGCTTTATCTGTATAAGTTAAGTCAAACTCTTGTTTTTCTGTAATTATTTTACCTGATTTGATTGTACATACTTCGTTGCTAGCAATATCAGACAAATAAAAGTTAACTTGAGCGTATTGGAATTCGCCTTTATTAACAACTTTCAAACGATCGTAAAAGCCATCATAGGCAACAACAAATTCAGTTGCAGCGGCCTTGGTTGCAACTGTACCTAGCGCAACCGCGATGGTTGCTGCTTTTAACCATGGAAGGAGTTTATTCATCAAAGTAAGCTCTGTTTTGATTTATCATTTTATTTAATTCTTCAATATATGCTTCACGTCGTTCAGAATAAGACAACAAGCCTTGTGTTAGCTTAGTTGCATCAATTGGCTTTTGCTGGCGACGTAAATCAGCACGAATTGATCTTAAATCTTTATACGCTGCATGGGTATTAATATTTTTAAAATATGAACTTACAGCAGCACGTACCGATTTGAATGCCGTCACTTCATGGGCTGCTTCGTTAGCACGGCGACGAGGCACCATGCCACAGCCTTTTTTATAACACCACTGGCCGAAAAAGTTTAAGCCAATACGTGCAAAGCGTGACGTGCCCCATGCAGATTCATTTGCAGCTTGCATAAGCGCAAGCTCTTTAGGAATGATATCTACACGGCGTAGAGCTTGGGTAAGTGATAAAGTATCTATAGTGGTTGGCAACTTGTAGCTGGTCAGTATTTTTTTAATATCTGATTGCTGCTTACTACTTAGTGGCTCATTGTACTCCAGCATCATGCGCGCAATTTCTAGGGTTGCACGTTGCTGAAGAATCTTTTTATTTTCGGCCTCAACATGAGGGCGAATAAAATCAAAAAATGCATGTTTCTTTTCTTTCACATCACTAAACGCTGCAAAATCTGGTAGTTTCACATTATGTAATGGCTTTTCTTTTTTGATTACGCGCTGGGTTCCTTTTGGCGTTGCCTGTGTTTGTTCAGACCCACTTTCTACACCTTCTTTATCCATAAACGGCGATAACAACGCCCATGCAAAAAAAGCAGCAAGTAAAGCTCGAAAAACGTAATTAAGCATGTATTCTCTCAAATAAACGACTACTCATGTACGGTAACGTCACGTACACACAAAGGCGAAGTATACCAAAGCCGTCTATTTTTGGCGAATTTGCCCTAAGATAATTACCTAAACCTTTACCAAAATAGCCTGATATAGCGCCAATTTACTCGCAATTTTCAAGCGCTTGCGTATACTGAAAAGCAACCAAACGAGAAATAGGTAGGTTATTTTTATGTGCCAATATTGGCAAGCTCGCATTATTGATCAGCAAAAATATCGTCCAAACGATAACCGCTCAGCTTGGCAAGTTGACCGCTCTCGTATCATACATGCCGCTGCATTTAGGCGGTTGCAGGCAAAAACCCAGATTATGGGTATTGGCTTAAATGATTTTTACCGAACTCGTCTGACCCACTCTCTAGAAGTTGCTCAAATTGGCAGTGGTTTATTACGCCATCTAAAAAAGCAACACCCTGAATTTACGAATTTTCCGAGCGGTAGCTTACTCGAAACATTATGCCTTGCACATGATATTGGCCACCCTCCTTTTGGGCATGGTGGTGAAATAGCATTAAATTACATGATGCGCGAGCATGGGGGCTTTGAAGGTAACGCACAAACACTAAGAATTGTCTCTAAGCTTGAGCCCTATTCAAATGGCCATGGCATGAACTTAACCAGGCGCACCTTGTTGGGCTTTATTAAATACCCAGCCTTTATTGATGATTTGTGGCACAGCATTCCACCTTTAAGTGGGCAGCGTAGCTTTATTAAAGCTGACCATTGGCGACCAGCCAAAGGCTTATATAATGACGATAAAGATGTTTTCGACTGGATCATTGAGCCACTGTCTAATAACGATAAAGCGCTGCTGAGTAGTCATTATAAGGTTGATGAGTTTAGAGCCAAAACCCACTACAAATCGATAGATTCAGCAATTATGGAATTAGCTGACGATATTGCTTATGCCGTTCACGATTTAGAAGATGCCATAGCCACCGAAGTTTTAACGCTGGCTGATTGGCAAAATCATGCCCTTGTACAATTACAAGAGCTCGACTCAGCGTGGCTAACCACTCATTTGAGCTCGATAACCGCCAGACTCTTTTCTCATCACGAGTATGAGCGAAAAGACGCCATTGGTGAGTTGGTTAATACCTTTATTATTAACGCTCAGTTAGTTGTACAAAACGCAGATTTCGAATCTGAAATACTACAGTACACAGTTAGCCTACCGGATGAATTTGCCGAGATTCTTAACGTGCTAAAACATTTTGTTTTTAAACGTTTAATTCGTGAGCCAAAGATGCAACAAGTTGAATTTAAAGGGCAAAACCTACTTATTGAATTATTTAGTGCCTTTGCCAGCGACCCAATGCGCTTACTTCCTGAAACAACCCAAGAAATGTGGCTAAATGCACACCAGCAAGGTGATAATGCAATGCGCATAATATGTGATTACTTATCAGGAATGAGCGATGAATATGCTTATAAAACCTATCAGCGATTATTTTTGCCATCTGCTTAAGTAATTTTTGAATAGCGCTTAAATTTGTTCTAAAATTAAACAGGTTATTAGTAACAACAACCTCACCCCTTGAATGCATTTTATTTAACATGGATTGAAATAATGCTCAAAAAATACCTGCTTATTAGTGCAGCTGTAGCAAGCTCATTTGCTTGCTATAGTGCAGAAACACTTCCTGATCCGCTTCTTGAAGAGCGCGGCATAATCATAAAAGATGCCACTCATTTCGATTGGGTACGGCTGAATTCGGGCGAATGGCTCAAAGGCGAGCTTGTCTCAATGTACGATAAAGAAATCGAGTTCGATAGTGATGTGCTCGACACATTAATTATTGATCGCGAAGATGTCTACATGATCATCTCAGATCGCCATCATACTGTGCGTTTTAACGATGGTAATGAACTCAGTGGCACACTAAATATCTCTGGCGGTTATGTAAAAGTTGGCGAACAAGAAGCTAAATACCGTTATCGCGATTTAGTCTCTATTGCTCCTTCAGTTGAGAGCGAACTTAGTGCATGGACTGTAAAATTATCGATGGGTGCAGATTTAGCTCGCGGTAATACTGACCAAACAGAGTATTCTGTTAAGGCAGATATAAAGCGCCGTACTGCATCAAGTCGATTTTTATCTGAAATTTTAGGCTATCGCACCACCAGCGATGATCAAGTGACTAAAAACAACATTCGTGCAAACGGTACATTTGACTGGTTTTACACACAAAAAATGTACTACCGCCCTATTTTCTTCGAATATTATCGTGACCCGTTTCAGAATATCGCCAACAAGTACACTGTGGGTGCCGGTGTTGGTTACTATGTTATGGATACCGATAAAACAGAATGGGATTTTACAGCAGGACCCGCGTACCAAAAGACCCAATTTGATACAGTAGCTGCAGGGGAAGATAAGAGTAATTCGTCAATGTCTTGGTTTATATCTACAAATTATGAGTTAGAAGTCACCAAGAAAATTGATTTTTCTTTAAATTATCGCTACCTAACTGCCAACAGTGACGCCGGTGGTGATTCACAATATGCGATGGCTGCGTTTGAATTTGAGATCACCGATGATATCGATTTTGATGTGTCTCTAGTTTGGGATTATTTGGCTGACCCGATTGCCGATGAAAACGGTGTAGTACCAGAAAAAGAAGATTACAAAATGATTTTTGCGCTGGGTATCGATTTATAAACATCTCAATTAATCAATACAAAAACGCCGAGCTTAGCTCGGCGTTTTTAATTTTAGTTAAGGAATCTCTTATAGCGATTTAACACCCATGTTGTATAGGGTAAAGCCATAAATATCAGCGTATTGGTCGATGATCTTACTGGTTGGTGTTCCTGCACCATGGCCTGCATTTGTTTCAATGCGAATAAGATACGGATTTTGTTTCGCACCTTTTTCTTGTAGCTCTGCTGCAAACTTAAATGAATGCGCAGGCACAACACGGTCATCATGATCCCCTGTTGTTACTAAGGTTGCTGGGTAGCTAACACCTTCTTTTACATTGTGAACTGGCGAGTAGCCTTTTAAGTAATCGAACATTTCTTTACTTTGTTCACTTGTACCGTAGTCATACGCCCAACCAGCACCGGCTGTAAAGGTGTGGTAACGAAGCATATCTAAAACACCTACAGCAGGAAGCGCAACTTTAAATAGCTCAGGGCGCTGTGTCATAACCGCACCAACTAATAAGCCACCATTTGAGCCACCACGTACCGCTAGGTAATCAGGTGAGCTGTATTGTTTTTCGTTTAAGTACTCAGCCGCAGCAATAAAGTCATCAAATACATTTTGTTTCTTAAGCTGTGTACCATTTACATGCCATTCTTTACCGTATTCGCCACCACCACGAATATTAGCAACAGCATATACACCACCGTGCTCAAGCCATGCCGCAATTGTAGGGCTGTAGCTTGGTGTTAGGCTCACGTTAAAGCCACCATAACCATATAAAATAGTCGGATTTTTACCGTTAAGTTCGGTGCCTTTTTTGTATGAAATAATCATCGGAACTTTAGTGCCATCTTTTGATGTATAGAACACTTGTTCAGAGATATATTCTTCGCTATTAAATTTAGCGCCCGACTTGCGATACACATCAGACTTACCTGACTCAACATCAAACGAATAGGTATTGCCTGGTGTAGTGTAATTAGTAAATGAGTAATACAGCGTTTGTGCATCGTGCTTACCGCTAAAGCCATATGCAGTACCCACACCTGGCAGGCTGATGTCACGCACCAATTTACCTGATTTATCGTATTGTTTTACTTGTGAAATCGCATCAACCATATACTTAGCAAAGAAGTAGTCACCACCTTTTGAAAGGCTAAGCACATTGTCAGTTTCTGGGATTAAATCTTGCCAATTTTCAGGGCTTGGATCAGCTGCATCAACAGTCACTACACGTTTATTTGGCGCGTTTAAGTTAGTCACCAAATATAGTTTCGAGCCGTCATTATCAATAATTGAGGTATCTGAGTCAGTGTTATCTAAAATAGTCACTAGCTCGCTGTCAGGCTTAGTTAAATCTTTGATAAACAGTTTATTACCTGAAGTTGAAGTACTTGCAGCAATTATTAAATAACGATTATCACGGGTTACATCAGCACCAATATAACGATGTTTCTGAGCCTCTGTGCCACCATAAACTAATTGGTCATCTGCCTGAGCCGTGCCTAACTTATGGTAGTAAACTTTATGTTGATCTGTTTTTGCAGACAGCTCACTGCCCTTTGGCTTATCGTAGCTCGAATAATAGAAACCTTCGTTGCCAAGCCAAGAGATACCACTGAATTTTACATCGACTAAAGCCTCTTCAATCGGCTGTTTAGTTGCAGTATCAATAATGATAATTTTACGCCAGTCACTGCCGCCTTCAGAGATTTGATAAGCCGCTAGCGTGCCGTCTTCTGTGAATGTTAAGCCCGACATTGAGGTTGTGCCGTCGCTACTGAAGGTATTTGGATCTAAGAACACTTCAGCCTCTGAGTCGCCTTTTTTACGATAAACTACGTACTGATTTTGCAGGCCATCGTTTTTATAAAAATAGGTGTACTCACCCTCTTTAAATGGCGCTGTAACTTTTTCGTAGTTCATCAGCTTTTCAAGGGTGGTTTTAAGCTCATCGCGATAAGGAATGTTTTTTAGATAAGAAAACGTCACATCATTTTCGGCTTTCACCCACTGGGCTGTTTCGTCGCTCATATCGTCTTCTAACCAACGATACGGATCGGCTACTTTTTCACCGAAATATTCATCAACAACATTGCCTTTTTTAGTTTCTGGATAATTCACAGCAGCTTTAACCTCTGCAGTTTTTACTGTTTGTTCTGTATTTGTAGGGGTAGATTCACCGCAACCCGCCAATGCAACAACAATTGCACATGCTAGTGTTTTCTTAATCATAATAAATTTACTTTTAGTTATTGTTAATAAAATGAAAGTAAAATTAAAGCATTAGAATGTCTAGTAATTTGCGGTTAAACACAGGAAGTGCTGTAAACCAATGTAAAAACAAAAAAGCCACGTAGTAACGTGGCTTTTTATATATGACTTTTTTAGCAATTATACTTTTGTTAACCAGCCATGAGTATCTGCTGATTTACCCCATTGAATATCATTCAATGCTTGGCGTAATTTAGCAACTTTGTCACCGGGCTCACCAGAGCCCACTTTAAACTCTTGGTCGTTATGAATAAGTGTGCCAACCGAGGTAAGTACCGCAGCGGTACCTGATAACGCAGCTTCAGTACCTGGTTTAGCGGCTCTTTCTAGTAACTCAGACACAGTAAAGTTACGCTCAGATACGGTCATACCTAAATCTTTAGCAATGGTTAAAATACTATTACGCGTCACACCGTGTAAGAATGTGCTATCAAGTGCTTTTGTGATGATCTCGTCACCATCAATTAGAATGAAGTTTGCAGCACCAGTTTCTTGTACATCACCACCTGGGCAGAATAAGATTTGATCAGCTTGATGCTCAGAGCGAGCTTCTAAGATTGGACCTAATGCACTTGCATAGTTACCACCACTTTTAACCATACCCATGTGTGGTGCGCAGCGCATGCCGTCTTCTTCAAGTAATACACGTAATGCTGTAGCACCACCTGAGAAATAATCACCTACAGGCGAAAGCAGTACATAAAGCAAGGAACTCATCGAAGGCGCAGCCGCTTTACCAATTGCCGCTTCTGTACCAATGTGAGTTGGGCGAATATACATAGAACCCGGCGGAGTTGGTGTTTCGTCTGCGTACTCTTTTACAATGTCTTTGATCATTTGCTCAAGCATGCTTTCGTCAAAGTCAGGTAAGTTTAGTAACTTAGAGCTTTGTTTCATACGAGCAATGTTAGCATCCATACGAAAGATATAGACCGAGCCATCTTCGTGACGAAATGCTTTTAATCCTTCAAAACAGGTGCTTGAGTAATGTAATACGTGAGCACCCGCATGTAATTCGATTTTATCAGATGGGACCAGCGCGCTTTCACTCCATGAGTTATCAGCAAAACGTGCTTGGATCATTTGTGGCATAAATACAGTACCAAATGCGGCCATTGTTGTTCTCTCTTGTTTGGACTACTTTTACCCCATTGTATGCTAATCCATCCCCGTTTAACCATAGCAAACTAGTGCCTTTTATCGATTAAAGTGATAATAATCCGACCATTTGGTACAAAAAATGTGCAACCCAAGTTGCGCATTGTTTACTGAGAATCATTCGCTAACAAATGATAATAAATTATCTATAGTTCATTTTTGCTGTGAGGCGATTAAAAAAGCCCGGGAAAAAACGCTTAATAGTCGGTGCTAAACCACTTATTCCTTCACCAATAACAACTTCATCTTTCTCGGCTTCAATGGCTTTAATCATTTTTGCAGCCGCTTTTGCCACATCCATACCGTTTTCAATTGATTCCTCTGGCTTATTTTGCGGTTTACCTTGGCCATCTAACGAGTTATGCGCAATAGCTGTTTTAATTGAACCTGGGCAAATAGTCAGGCAATTCACATTTTTATCGGCTAGTTCTGCTCTTAAGCAATCCATAAAGCCCACAACCGCATACTTAGAACCCGAATACCCAGTTCTGAACTTTGAACCGACTTTACCCGCTACGCTGCTAATTGATACCACCATGCCCATACCTTGCTTCACCATCTGTGGTACGACCGCCTTAGTTAAAGCAATTAAACCAAAGTAGTTTACTTCCATCAGTTGGCGATAAACCGTAAATTCGTTTTCTAAAAATAGACTACGCTGCGACACCCCACCGTTATTGATAAGCACATCAATGCGGCCAATTCGCTCAATCACCGCAGGCATATCTTCAAGTAAGGCTTCGGGCTTTGCCAAATCAAGGGCGACCACATGATGATTACCGCCAAGCCTTGTATTAAGAGCGTTGAGTTTATCCTCATTACGGGCAGACAGTATTAGCGTTGCACCCTTTGCTGCCAGTTGCTCACAAAGTGCCTCCCCAATTCCAGAAGATGCCCCAGTAACCCAAACTGTTTTACCATTTAATTGCATGTGTGTTCCTTATTATTGTTGTTATGCTTTGTTAGGCCCTGCATGTTGTTCGATATGATTAGCAATATCTTTATAAAAACCAAGCATAATCAAGAACTCTGCTAAAACAAATAACGGCCCTATTACCAAACCCATTAAATCGTCAACAAAGGCTGGCTTTTTACCTTCAAAATAGTGACCAATAAACTGAAACACCCAACCAACAACGAAACTGCCAATGCTCACAGCTAGCCATAACTCTGTTGAAAGCGACACCACAGGCTCAGCAGCAATACTTAACAAACTTAAGCATACAGCCATAATTAACCCCATAGATAAGCTAAGCATTAAGTAATAAAGACACGTGAGTGCAATCACCACGGTTGCCAAGGAGATAACAGCAGGCTCTGAGATAAGCGTGACGCGTTGCAATAAACAAATAATTGCAAACACAATTAATGGAATGCCGATAAAGTGAGTGTAAATATTGCGTTTAGAACGGTGATAAAGGGCGTAATTTGTCAGTTGTTGTTTTAATGTTTTCATTGTTTTTCCTGCCAAAACTGTGTTCAAAATTCAGATTAGCAGAAAATTCACCAACAAGAATGTCAACTAGCCGACACTTAAAGTGACTAGCTTAGACTCACATATTATTAAACCAGCGCATCGATGACTTTGCCTTTTTCAGCTTCTGGTCGCATATCCATGCGTTCGCGACCTTTTTGATACTCTTCATCGAGCATCGCTTGCAGCTCATTCATTTTTTCTTGTAGTGCTTTAGTATCGGCACCTTGTTGTTGCATTTGTTCAGCAAGGTTTTCTATTTGCGCTTTTATTTCATCAATTTTCTCTTTATCAACCCCGAGCCGCTGATAAACCAAAGCTTCTTGCGCCTGTGCTAAAAAAGAGCTGGGCTCAGACTGCTTTTGTAAAAGTTGTTGTGCTGAAGATGCTGGCGTATGCATAGCCTTCATATCATCGAGGCGAGCCGTTTGCGACTGCTTACCAGCAGCCGAGGCGTGATAAGGGTTATATTGATTATGAAATGTAATTGCCACAAGTTGTCTTCCATTTAAGCTTGATTACAACTTTGTAGCAATTTTAGTTCCAAGCTAGCATTGAGATTGCAATTTATCGATATCAATAATTTCAATCGATTGATATTTAAGATTAATAATTGAATCAGCTTGTAGGGATTGTAATATTTGATTAATGGTTTGCCGTGTTAAATAGGTCATATCGGCAAGTTGTTGCTGGGTAAGCGGCAAACAGCTTTGGAGTGACGATTGATAAAGCATGCATAACCGCTTACTCACCTTTTGCTTTGCTGTAAGCAGTGCGTGATCTTCTAATGAATCAAACAGGTTTCGCACTTTATTGGTAAGCAACAGTCCAAAATCATGCCAATATGCAGGGCTTTCTTGTAATAACTGACTTAATGCCCGCTCAGGAACGTGTAAAAGCCGTACCGCAGTTTGAGCATACACATCGTGGGTGCGTTTACCGCCATCAAACAGAGCCACTTCACCAAACCACATCGCACTGGTTACAAAACTGAGCACTGCTTCTTTGCCTTGGCTATTAACCCCAGAAACTCTAAGCACGCCATTAATAACACAATACAGACCGGTATTTTCATCACCACGCAAAAACAATGCATCACCAGCATTTAAGGTGATTAATTTAGCATTTTTTACTAGCTTGTCCCTAAATAATTGTGTGCGATTTTTAAACCATTTGTCTTGGTTAATTACCGAAAGGTCTTGTTCATTCAAGTGTTTATCCTTTACATTGATGTAGTGTGCATATATCCAAGCCACCTCAAAATGCAGAATTCAGCGTTTCACAGACGGTTTGGATATCTAAATAATAAAAGGATACGGGATGTTAAACAAACTACTTTCGACCAGCCTACTTCTCAGTGCTATTTCTACCCCTGCATTTGCTAGTGATATTAATACTGAACTTAAATCTGCAAATAAAAGCGTCAGCGAAAAAGTTATTAAATGGCGCCGTCATTTACATCAAAACCCAGAGCTTAGTAACCGTGAGTTTGAAACAGCCAAATACGTGGCTAAGCATCTACGTTCGTTAGGCCTTGAGGTTCAAACAGGTGTGGCTCATACCGGTGTGGTTGCCAAACTTAAAGGGGGCAAAAAAGGTCCGCTTATTGCGCTACGTGCAGATATGGATGCACTACCTGTTAAAGAGCAAGTAGACTTACCTTTCGCGTCAACTCAAACAACAGAGTATAAAGGCAATACCGTTGGCGTAATGCATGCCTGTGGTCATGATAACCATGTGGCTATTTTAATGGCAGCAGCTGAGTCTTTAGTAAAAATTAAAGACCAGCTAGCGGGTGATATTTTGTTTGTATTCCAACCTGCTGAAGAAGGTGCACCAGACGGCGAAGAAGGTGGTGCTGAGCTGATGCTTAAAGAAGGCTTATTTAAAGAAAAGCCAGAAGCCGTATTTGGTTTACACGTAACCAGCTCACTTAATACCGGACAAATTGGTTTTCGTGAAGGGCCGCTAATGGCCAGCGCCGACAAATTTACAATCACAGTAAAAGGTCGCCAAACTCACGGCTCACGCCCTTGGAATGGGGTTGACCCAATTGTGGCGTCATCACAAATTATTATGGCAACACAAACCATTGCCTCACGCCAAGTTGATGTAACCAAAGCGCCTTCGGTGGTTTCATTTGGTGCCATTAATGGCGGTGTGCGTAACAACATCATCCCTGATCAAGTTGAAATGGTTGGCACAATTCGTACCTTTGACCAAGAAATGCGTGCTGACATTAAAAAACGTTTAGCTAAAACCGCTGAGATGGTAGCTGAATCAGGTGGCGCAGAAGCGCATGTTCACATTGATCATGGCTACCCAGTAACAGTGAACGATGTTGAATTAACCAAGAAAATGACACCAACTCTTGCTGGTGTGGTTGGCAAAGAAAACCTGATCACAACGCCACTTATCACAGGTGCCGAAGACTTTAGTTACTACGCCTTAGAAACACCAGGCATGTTCTTTTTCTTAGGTGTCACACCAAAAGGTCAAGATGCAGTTACAGCACCTAGTAACCATTCACCACACTTTTTTGCAGACGAAAAAGCTTTACAGCTTGGCGTAAATGCAATGACGCAATTAGTGGTTGATTACCTAAAATAATAAAAATTTTCTTACCGGCGGGTGGCATCACTACCCGCCCTATTTTCTTAGCTGTTCAGCATCAATAAAGTTCATTTTGCTAGGGTTAGATTACTATAAACAGGTAAGGAAACCCCATGACATCAGAATACTTCCATTTTTTAAGCATTATCGGTGTAGCGTTTTTTGCTATTTCTGGCACCTTGCTGGGCCATGAAAAAAGTGTCGGTGGTTTTGGTGTGGTGGTCGTTGCCACAGTCACAGCTCTGGGTGGTGGCACACTTCGAGACATATTGCTTAACAAACCAGTATTTTGGATAGCTCAGCCCGATTATTTGTACGCAACTTACATAGCCATATTCGCCTCTATTTTATCTATTCGTCACTTACCCGATTTAAGTAACACCACCATGCTATTAATGGATGCTGTAGGGATGGCGATTTTCAATATTATTGGTATCGAAAAGGCACTGATCGGCGGCGCAGATATGGTTGTAGCCATCACCATGGGTATGACCACAGGTATTTTTGGTGGCCTGATGCGTGATGTGATCTGCCGAGAAGTGCCTCTAGTAATGGGTGAAGAACTCTATTCAACCGCTTGCTTATCTGGCGGGTTAACTTACGCGGCTTTATTCACCCTTGAGGTGAGTTATATTTGGTGTATTCTTGGCGCATTTGCTGTGACGGTATGTTTAAGATTAGGCGCCATACACTTTGGCTGGCAACCTAACCTATTTCGTAAAAGCAGCTTTAAACGCTCTTAGCAAGTCATATAAATACAGCCATCGAGTGGCATGTTAGCGGGGTACTGGGTTTGTATAAAACCCAGTTTTTCATAGGCCGTTTTAGCAAGGGTATTGTGGGTATATACAAACAACGACAAGCTATCGCAGTTCAATTGCTGTTTGCCCTGCTCTCCCAGTAAATTTATCAACACTTTTGCAAGACCTTTACCACGTTCACTTGGCGCGATAACTAGCCGCCCTAAATGGCAACGACCTTCACGTAGATAGTATTGACCAAACCCTAACATGCGGCCTTCGTCATTAACCAACGTGTAGGAACTCAGCGCATCTAGGTTTAAATCATTTTTAAAGCTTTGCGTATCAAATGGGTAATTAAAAAATGGCCCAGACCAAATACGCAGTTCAGCCTCTTTGTTAAACCAACCCATTAACTCGTTGAGTTGGTCACTCGTTACTTTAACTAGCTTCATGTTTTAACCTATCGTATAAACCTGATGCACGAGTAACAGATTTATTCATTGCCATAAGCAGTACATTTTTATCGGCCACCAGCTCAAATGTGGTTTTCGCGCGGGTGATACCCGTGTAAACCAATTGTCTGTTAATACCCTGATTAGCCTGTTTTATTGGCGGTAAAATCATTGCTGTATAAGCAAATTCAGAACCTTGCGACTTATGAATTGTCATAGCATACACTTTATCGTGAGCAGGTAAACGTGCGGGCGAAAAGGCGCGAATATTTTCTTGTTCATCAACAAACATGGCTTTTAACTGACCTTGCTCATCGTGCATTAAAATACCTATGTCGCCATTAAACAGTTTTAGCTGGTAGTCGTTTTGGCTGATCATAATTGGCATACCCACGTAATGCCTTTGATATGGCGAGATTAAACCTTGTTGAGCCAGTGCTTTTTCAATACGCTGATTAAGGCTATTTACACCATAATCTCCCTCTCTGACAGCAGCTAGCAACTGATAATGCGAAAATGCTTTATGCACACTGGCAACACTTGCCCCTTGCTGGATAAGCTGCAAATAATCGTGATATTGCAACGCCGCTTGTTGCACAAATTGCTCAATCGGTTTACTAATTACGCTGTAATTAAGTTTAAGGTCTTTAAAGCCACCTTGATTAATCGTTTGCTCAACGTAGCCCAGTAAGCCACTGTTATTGGTATTTACAGCTTGTGCTAATTGACCAATGCCGCTGCTGTCATCAAAACGATAACTTTGCTGTAAAAACGCAATACAATCGTTGAGTACAAAATGACTGCTCGCCGAGGGTATCTCGCTCTGATTATTAAAACAAACGCGATTAAGCTGCGCAGCTCTATCACTACTGTAATCAGGCATTTTGTCAAGCTCTAACCCTTGGCATAGGTCGCTAAGAATACTGCCCGTATCAACCGAGGCTAATTGGTCTTTATCACCGAGTAAAATAAGCCTTGCATGGCTTGGTAGTGCCTCGATTAGTTTTGCCATAAGCGATAAATCTACCATCGATGCCTCATCAATGATCAGTACATCTAAATGCAGCGGATTACGCTTGTTATGGCGAAACTTATTGGTATGCGGAATAACGCCCAGTAAACGGTGAATCGTTTGCGCGCTTTCAGGAATAAGTGGCGCGATATTATCAGGGATCATATTAAGCTTTTGCTTTGCCCCTAAAATCGACTCGGTTAAACGCGCTGCCGCTTTACCTGTCGGTGCAACCAGCTTTATTGTTAGCGGTGCACTGGCATACAAAGATTGTAATATTGCTAGTAGCTTAGTTACTGTGGTGGTTTTACCGGTACCCGGGCCGCCAGTGATCACACTAAAGCCTTTTGTTGCGGCAATCGCACAGGCTACTTTTTGCCAGTTTAATGTTTTAATAGGATCGCTTGGGTTTGTTGTATGTTCACTATTAGGAAAATACACCTCAAGTAATGCAGTTAATTCGGCTTCATCAAGGGTGAGTTCTTTCGTTGCTAAATGATGTAAACGCGAAGCCAGTGTGGTTTCGTACTCTGCCAATCGGGCAAAATAAAGTTTATTCGCAAACAATAGCAGTGGTTTGTCGTCCCCGACACACTCAGCATTCATTAGTTTATTAACGGCTTCAGCAAGGCCAAATTCCATATCAAACGGGGTTAAAACATCAGGGGCTGTAATGCTGGCATCAGCTAGGCTTTGCTGTTTAATTTCAAACGGGTTTTGCCAATTTATATTTACGAGCTCTAAACAACTGTGCTGACTTTGCTGCGCTGCCGCAAGCAATAAAATCAGGTAAAAAACCTCATTATTCGTTGCATCGTTATTCTCTATCAGTGTTTGTGAACCGGCTACTGTTTCTGTGCCAGTCAATAGCTCTGCGAGTTTCACATCAACTAAGCGAATACGTTTTGCCTCAAGCAAATAACTTAGTAAAGGCTGCGTTTTAACCTCTGTGGCAGGCAACACTGAATCGCTTTGGGCATGTTGTGCTGGTTGTTCTGGCTGCTTATTCATTGGCTCGTTTGGCTCATGGTCATCAAAGCCGAATGTCATTTGACTCATAGCATGGCTCCTTGTGCGAATAAGCTATCAAGCTCAGTTATTTGCTGTTTTGTTAGCTGATTAAAATACACCCCTTGCCCTTCGCTCATACCACGTAAGAAGGTGTAGTAAACACCCCCTAAATGCGTATCGCTATCGTAATCTTGAATACGTTGTTTTAATAAACGGTGCAGTGCCACTGTATAAATTAAATACTGCAAATGATACTGGTGACTGGTCATGGCTTGCTCTAGTTGCTCATGTTGGTAGTCAGCCGCACTATTGCCTAAAAAGTTCGATTTATAATCAAGAATATAATACTTACCCTGCCAGCAAAATATTAAATCTATAAAGCCTTTTAGTAAGCCTTGCACCTCACTAAAATCAAGCTGCCCGGGTAAGTTAAAATGTTTAACTAAAACCTGGTTAAGCTTATCGCTTGAGAGTGATAACAACGGTAAGTTAAATTCCATTTCGACCAAACAGGTATCAGGCTCAAGTACTGATAAACTAAGCCCTTTATCGTTTAATGGGCAATTCAGTGCAGCAAGGATCCACTGCTCGGTCATTTCCTGCCAGCTTTCGTCAATATGGTATTTTTCGAATAACGTTTTGATCACTTTATCTAATGCGTGGTCGTTTTGCTCTGTGGCTGGACGCTTCAACGCATAAGGGTCAGTAAAGTCTAATTGCTCAAATATTTCATGCAAACAACTACCCGGCTTTGCGCCTTTAGGGAAGCTGTAAGGTGTTAAAGCATTGGCATTTTGAGCTAAAAACTCATCTTTTTCGTGGTCTTCATCACTGCGACCAAGCTCAATATGATCAGTATGCTTTTTCAACGTTAAGCTACTAAAGCTGGTTGAGCGCCAATCACGCTGAATGTCTGCTTTAACAGTATTAACTTGATAGGCTTGCTCTTTGCCTGCACCAGCGAATGTTAACTTTTCTAGCTCATCTGCTTGGCTAAACGCCTCATAATGCATGTGCGCAGAGCCTTCACAAAATTGTTGTAACAATGCGCGCCATTCATCGCTCGATTTAATCTCTAACCCTGCAAATAATACGTGGCCAATGCTAGTACTTTGAATACCTGGGCGAGCACTGCGACCTAGCGCAATGTTATACATACCCACGGAACAAAAATGCACAGCACGAGTTAGTGCTACGTAAAGTAATCTTAAATCTTCAGCCAAGCGCTCTTGCTCAGCTTTTTGCATTGCGTCGTCACTTTTAGCAAGGTCATAAATAAGCTTACCGTCTTTATGGTAAAGGGCTTCTTTGCTTTCGCGATAACCACAGGCAAACGGCATGAATACAATCGGGTACTCTAAGCCTTTTGAGGCGTGCATAGTGACAATTTTCACCAAATTAGCATCGCTTTCTAGGCGTACTTGCACCGCTTCACCATCTTGTTGACTGACTTTTTGCGCAAACCAACGCAGCAATCTGTGGGTGCCCTCAAGCTCAATTTGCTTTTGCTGTAAAATTTCCCCTAAATGACGGAAATCGGTGAGCCAGCGCTCAACGTTGTAGCCTAAGCCTTGCCAACGTGCTGCGAGCTGGTTATGGCTTAATAAACGCTCGAGCATCGCCATAGCGCCTTGTTTATGCCAAATATGAGCAAGCTGAGCAAAAAAGTTTAAATGCTCTTGCCATGCACTTTCATTTTCGTGAAGCTCATAAATGCGGTTGTAGCTTAAGCAAAACAATGGCCCTGCTAGTACACCACGCAGTAATGACTCATCATACTGACCATGCAATGCCGTTAAAAAGTTCAGTAAATGATGACTAAGCTCTTGGTTAAAAACACTATCTCGCGATAAATACACACTGGCAATGGCGGCTTCTGCCAGTGCTGTTTTCATAAGCTGTGCTTCGTTTCGGTCACGCACTAACACACAGATATCGGCGGCAGTGAGTGGTTCTCCTGCGATAGTCGCATGGCCTGCATTAGCTTGCTTGAGTAGCTCAGTAATTTTTTTCGTATATTGCAAAGCCAATGCTTGTTGAGCAACCCCTTTGCTGGTTGGCTTGTTGTTAGCTTCGGCGTACTCATCAACAAAAACCGAAAATTCAAACGAACTGGGCATTTCACCGTTTATTAAAAACGCTTTGTCTTGCTGTTTTCCTTTGGCATTAACCTTTTGAAATGGGATCGCATCGTTATAAATAAAGCTATTAGCAGTTTTAGCAAATAAGCGGTTTACGCTATCAACAACCCCTTCACTTGAGCGGTAGTTGGTATCTAGGGTGTATTGCTTACCCTCTAAAACAGCTTTTTTTGCGCCAATATAAGTAAAAATATCTGCACCACGGAATCCATAAATAGCCTGTTTTGGGTCACCTATCATGGCAAGGGTGGTGTTTTTAATGCCATAAATACGGCTAAAAATACCGTATTGAACTGGGTCGGTATCTTGGAATTCGTCAATCATAGCAACCGGAAACAAAGCGGCAATTTTTTCACTTAACGCTTGTCCTTGCTCACTTAAAAGTGCCTGATGCAAGTTACTCAGTAAATCATCTGGAGTAATAACGCCTTGCTCTTGCTTACGTTTAGCTAATGCACTTGCCACCCATTTAGCAGCGTATTGCACTATCGCAATATTCAACCCGTTATTGATAAGGCTACTGAGTTTAGCCATTTCATCGAACTGAGCCAGCATTTCATGACTCAGCAAGCTGCCGTTTTTCTTATAATTTGCAGGGTCGCTTAAATTCTCTGTGCTCCACACTTCGAACGAGTATTTACTGGTACCAAATACAAAAAATAGCTCATCATTGTTTATATACTCTTCAAGCGCAGCAAGGCTGTTTTTTCGGCCTGGGGTTTTTGAGCCACTTAAATCAGATGCTTTTACAGCATTAATAAACTCACTCTCACGGCACGCAGTTTTAAATGCTGGTACTTTTGCCACAAAGTTGTCGCGCGCTTGCCATATTTCGTCAAGGTCGTACTCAGGTGTGATTGTTGCCCCTTGTTTATTGAGTAAACTCAATACCTGTGAATACAGTGACGCCGGCACTGGAAAAATATCGGTAATTGCTTGGGTGCGCTCTTTTGATTGTGGGTAAACAAAGGCACGCCAAAAGTCATTAAGGGTTTCTTGAATAAGCTCACGCTCATCTAAAATAAACTCTAAATTAAACGCCACGCCGGATTCAAAAGCATGTTGTTTCAGCATGCGCTGACAAAAGCCATGAATGGTGAATATAGCTGCTTCATCCATCGACTTTGCTGCAGCGTCTAGCAAATCAAATGCGGCGTGTTTGTCAGTCACCTCGTTAATGACTTGCTCAATCAGCTCATCATCGGGCTCTTTGCCAAGCAGTGCATCTCTGGCATTGATTATACGCGCCCGCACACGGTCTTTAATTTCTTGGGTTGCGGCTTCAGTAAATGTCACCACCAGTATTTGCTCAACACTTAGAGGCGTATTTAATTGTTCATCTTCACCAGTCGCTTTTTGTAAGCCCAACAAATACCGTAAATACAAACCTGTGATAGTGTAGGTTTTACCTGTACCAGCACTGGCTTCAATTAGGCTTTGCCCACACAGTGCCATACTCATTGGATTAAGCGTTTGCATGATCTGCCTCCTGTGCTAATTCAACGAGTGGCGATAACAGCAGCTCGCTCCATTTTATAAACTCTTCTTCACAGTCTTTAAGGCTCTTTATGGTTAAGCGAATGTATGGGTTTTCACCTTCGCCTATGCCTATGTATTGCGGCGCGAATTTATTGTTTGCTTTAACCATGTCTTTATCTGTTTTTATGTACTCGTAACCACTGACCGGGAAAAACGCCACAGGGCGAGTTAAAAGCGTTTCATAAAGCGAAAACCAATCGTTCAAATACTTACGGGCATCGTCTTCAGACAAGGGGGAAAAACTAATTTGCTTGTCTAAACCAAGAATGAGGGTTTCAACCGGCTGGCCCATTATTTGCGCCGCTAAATGATGCACAAAGCCGCGAATTACATCTTTTGCTTTAATACTTGCGGTGCGATAAAACACCTGTTTTTGACCATAAATATGATTTAACCAACCTTCTAAGGTGGTATTGGCAATTTTAATATTTACTTCAACGGGTAATGCTTCATCACCTTGAATATGCGCTTTCACTTGCCCTGCAAGCGCATCAACTCGGTGCTGCATACTTTCAAACACAAGGTCGCCAACATGGGCTTGAGGTAATTCACCGCGCTGCATTATTTGCGCTTTGTTAAGCGGTAGCTCTTGAATGCTCGCTTCGAGAATTTCATCGAGGTAAAAGTAGCGGCGTAATGCATCTAAACTAAATGGCTCTTCATCTTTAGCGATATCGTTAAATTGCGGTAAGCGTAAACCCAAACTTTGTTGATAAAAGCTCTCGTGCGGCTGGCAAATACTGCGAATAAACTGAGTTAACTCAACACTGCTTTCTGGCTGTACACTAAGCGCTTGCTGTGGCTCAGGGTTAACAGCTTGAGTTGGCATCCACACAGGGTTATAGCTGTGTAATTGTGTGGCTAACTGTTTGTTTGCTTTTTGCTCGTCATCAGTTTGGCTTTTATTACCTTCTTTGTTAGTGGTCAGATAATAAGCCGGGTTAAATGGCTGTAAGTGCTGATAATTAATCAGCGCCTCTGGTAGCTTTAAGTGAGTTGCTTGATCGGCAAATTCAAAGCTACGGGCTATGTATTCCAAAAGCTCGCTCACTAAAGTTGAGGGCATTCTTGGTTGGTTATCAAAACAAGAACGGCCAATATAACTGATGTATAAATTCTCACGGGCACTTAAAATCGCTTCTAAAAATAGGTAACGGTCGTCGAGCTTACGAGAGCGGTCGCCTTTTTGGCGTTTTGAGAAAGGCACTAAGTCAAAACCAATTGGCTGAACGGTACGCGGGTAATCTGCATCATTTAAACCTAGCATGCACACCACTTTAAATGGCACTGCACGCATTGGCATCAGCGTACAAAAGTTAACTTGCCCCACTAAAAAGCGCTGTCCTACGCCTTTTTCTTGAATACCTTGTTTTACAAGGTAACTAACAATGCGTTGCGAAACGTTATGTTGGTAATCGCCATTGTCATAATGCTTTATCAGTGTATCGAGCACTTTTTGCAGTACTAATAAATCCCAGCTTTGCTCGCCTTCATCGCTGTACACATCACTTAATAATTCTTTTAGAATTTCTGCCTTTTCGTTAAGTGGCGCATCAGCTTGCAGCTTGGCTTTATAACGGGCCAGTACATCAATAAATTCAATGAGTTTATTTAAGGTATTTAATGCCATACCCTCAACTTCATCGGCACTGTAAATCCCCGAAAACGGCAATTGTTCATCCCGTTGTGCAACACCTAATAACAAGCGGTTTAGGCCATGTTGCCAAGTGTTTAAATCTATTGCGGGTAAGCCAAAACTATCTTTGTGGGCGGCATCTAAGCCCCATTTAACGCCAACGCGTTCAAGCCAAAAACCTATTTGCTCATATTCATGAGGTTCGAGGTTAAACTTTTCGGCAATTTGCGTGACTTGTAGTAAATCAAGAATGTCAGATACACCAAAGCGTGAGTAAGGTAAATCGGCTAAACTGGCAAACGAGCTAAGCACAGGTTTTTCTTGCTCTATGGCTAAATCGGCTAACGCATAAGGGATAAAACGTCGCCCTTCGGCACCACCAAACACCGCCTCAATATACGGGCTGTAAGTGCCAACATCTGGCATCATTACAATAATATCTTTTGGTGTTAGCGCTTTATTTTCATTGAATAAATTGAGCAAGTAATCGTGTAGTCGTTCTACTTCACGAAGTGGCGTGTGACAATCGCTCAGCACAATGCTGGTATCATCAGTCTGAATCGGCAATTTGCCTTCGTCATTAATAAACCATTCTTTATCAGGCGTTAGTGATTCACCCTTAAAAGCTAATTGGTAAATTTCAGACTGAATTTGCGATAACAAGCTTTGATCAAACTCGTTATCGAAACCATCAAGCCACTGCGCATCTAGTTGCAGTAACTGCTCAAAATAATCTCGGCCTAATTTACCCCATGACGAGAGTAACGGGTTACCAATAAAAAAGTACTCGTGATCAGGGTTTTTAGCGCTGTCTTCAAGCGCTTGCAACTGCGGGCGTTTGGCATATTTAGCGGCAATCTTGGCTGCTGTTTTTTCATCGAGTGTGTCGCCCCAGTAATGCTCACTAGGGTTAAAGAAAAACAAAAACACCTGCGTTTTTTTCGCAATGGCCTGAAATACTTCAAGCTGGCTGCTCGCAATTGCAGAAATACCAAATAAACTAATGCGCTCAGGTAATAGGCTTGCGTCCATTTTTTCGAGGGCTGCAAGGAGTTTATCTTGCATATTGGCGCGGTGATATTGGCTTTGCCCAAGTTCTTTACTATGCGCCACCAGCTTACGCCAGAGATCTGGCTGCCATGGCGCAATGCCCACATCAACATCATCAAGTTCATCGATGCCCTGCTCCCAAGTGGCAATCCAATTGGGGCGATACATTAAATATTGGTCATAAACGTCGGCAATTTTCTCGCACAAGGCAAAGGTTTTTTGCCCTTCACTGTCACCATCTAAATAGGTTTTAAGTGGTAAGTACAGCGGCTCATCAATGCAGTTTGGTAAAATAGCAAACAGCTTCCAAGCAAGGTTAGCTTTGTTATACGGTGATTCACTGGGTACATCAGGCAGCAATTGTTGGTAAAGCTGCCATATAAAACTCGAAGGCAGCGGAAAATCGACCTGAGCGGCAATCCCTAAGTGTTCACTTAAACCAATTTTTAGCCACTGCGACATACCTGGTGACTGCACGAGCACAATTTCTTTTTTAAAAGGGCTCGTTAGCGGATTAACTTTAAGAAGAGCGTGAAACCGCGCTTGCAGTGCTTCCATGCGATTTGATTGAATTATATTCAGCACTTTACACTGTCCTTGCTTGAAACTAACTAATTGACACAGTGTAAGATATTTTAATTAGATGGGATAGAGAGAAATACCCGCAAACAAGGCTTATTCCATGTTTGCGGGCATGAGCTGCAGGCAATATTTACTGGTATGGGCTTATCGTCGATAACGCAAACTCGGTGTGCATGATCTCATCACCCTTGATACCTTTAAGCGCAATACGAATGGTAGGATCTGCTTTTTGCCAATCGATTGTTAAATCGCCGTAATTCACTTCATGAGTGTAATCACCCACACGGTGTTTATTAGGGCTAACATCTTTCCACTTTTCTGTAAGCCCAGAGCTGGTCATCTCATATAACGGGTAATCTAAGTTATCTTGATATTTTGAGAGCTCACCCCAGTGAGTATCGCCACTGACAATAATCACAGCATTTACTTTATGCTTTTTAATAAGCGCAAATAAACGCTCACGATCAGCAGGATAATTTGCCCATGACTCCCAACCTGTAAAATCAGCTAATAGCTGCAAGCTTGAGGCAATGATTTTTATCTTTTCATCTGACTTAAGCTCTTGTTCGAGCCATAGCCATTGGCTTTCGCCAAGCATAGAGGCGTTTTTATCGGTTGTTGGGCTATAAGGCCCTTGTTTTGCTGGCTTTCTTTCAAGTTGGTAGGTCATCGCCGATACATGATTCAACGGCGCGCGATTAAAACGAAGATCAGGCATGATCACCTTTACTGTTTGCTCACCTTCACCGTACGTGTAAGAAGTGTAAATACCATCTTCACGAGTCCTGCGATCAGAATCTGCTGGCTCTTGCCAAAAGTCGAGCATGATTTTTCGTGATTGCTGTTTTTTCGGGTATTCGCTGCCAGCGTCATTTTCGCCATAATCATGGTCATCCCAGATGGCTATTATTGGTGTATTCGCACGTAATGTTTTAAAGCCCGGCTTTTGCCCTAAACGTTGATATTTATCGGCAAGTACCGACATATCTTCGGTATCACCATAAATGTTATCGCCAAGGAACATAAATAAATCGGCTTGCTCTTTGTTGATAGCATCAAAAATGGGGATAGCTTTGTCTTGATGACCACATGAGCCAAACAAAATTTTACTCGGCGCGGCAATCGCATTCGCACAACTAACCAGCATTAACCCAGATAAGGCACTTCTAAAAAAACTAAGCGTTAAACTCATTTTAAAATCTCCTTAATTGGCGCGGCCATTTTCGGGTTAACTTGCTGACTGTTGACGCCTAAAATGCTCAACACAGTTGCCGCTACTTGCGCTTGTTTGAGCTCATTTTTGGGCTTAATTAAGCCTGTTGCTTTTATATCTGGGCCGATGGCTGCTAACCAAATATGTTCAGAGCCAACAATGCCGTTTGGAAAACGCTGTTTTCCTTGCTCTGAACGTGCCAGAGCACGCTTCGAACTATGGTGCTGCCAATCATCAGCATGACTGCCACGGCCATGATCGGTGGTGATGATCAATGTGGTATTGTCTTTATAGCCTGGTGTTTGTTGAATTGTTTGCCAAAGGTCACGGATAAACGCATCACTTTGTTTAGCCGATTTTAAATAGGCATCGTATTTACCGTTATGGGCAAAGTCATCGGTTTCACCCAAGCTAATAACAAGTAAACGCGGTTGTTTATTTAATAAATATTGTTTGGCAAATCGGTAGGTAAAGCTGTCGAGGCGAACATTGTGCCAAGGACTTGGGATCTCGCTTTGCATTTGGTTTAGCAGAGTCACTTCCTTTGACTTCACAGCATCAAAAGCTTCAAAGCCAGCATTAACAAAAACCCCACTACGCTCACGATTTACAATATAGGGAAACACATCCCAGCTACCAAAAAGCGCGGTTTTACCTTTAAACTCTGGCTGAGAATTTAAACTCTCTAAAATGGTTTTATTCGGGTTAGGCACTTTATCGTTGCTATCGATATTCTCATCTACCATACCGGTTAAAATTTCACTGTAACCTGGGTATGAGAAATACCACGGGTTGCTTACCGACATCAATGAGCCTTGCGTTCTATCGCCAATCAAAACACCTTGCTTTGCCAATGTTTCACTAAAAAATGGCATTAACGCTTGAGTTCGCTGTGCTTGGTCATCTCGCCAAAAAAGTGCTTTGAGTTCATCTGTATTTGCAACAAAATCAGTGTTATCAATTAAGTTTTTATCTGCCCCAGAGAACATTTCTTGCCAGCGAAGGCCATCAAGAGTAACGAGCACAACATTGTCGGCAGCTTTACTGTTTAAGCTTAATAGTGATGCCGCTACCACCGCCGTGGCTAAAATTAATTTTTTCATATTTCACCTGCAAAAAAGCCCATCAACGATGGGCTATTTAAAACGTTAGCTTATTGCTTAAAACTGCGCTGTAAGTGTTAAAGCTGCGGTACGTGGTGCACCAATAAAGTAGGTAGAGCCATTACCTATACCACCTGCGAGATATGATTTATCAAACAGGTTATTCACCACAAATGCAAGGTCGATTGATTGAAACACGCCTGAATCAAGACTGGTGTTATAACCAATGTTTAAATCAACCAAGGTGTAACCATCAACCTCGTTACGCGAACGGGTTTGCTCATCAGTCCATGCACCTAAACGCTCACCTGTGTATTTAGCCGATAAACCAAAGCGGAAATCACCGCTGTAGTAGTCTGCCGATACCACAAATAAATCTTGTGCTGAGTCAATCACTTCATCACCCGCTTTAAAGCTGGCTGATGCATCCTCAAGTAACTCACCATCGCTGTTGTAAGTACTTGGATCGTTCGATTGATACTCAGAGTTATTGTACGTATACGATGTGTAAAGGTTCCATTTCTCAGTCAGCATATAGCTTGCAGAAAGCTCAACACCCGTTGACTCAATACCACCAACGTTGATGTAAGAACCGTTCGTGCCAATGGTGTAATCAATTCCATCAGTATCACTGCCCGGTGCAATAAAGGTAATGCGGTTATCAAATTCAATGCTGTAAGCTGTTGCCGTTAAGCTTAAGCGGTCATCACTGTAGCGCACACCTAGGTCGATGTTTTCAGCTGTTTCTGGTTCAATTTCGGTCAGTGTTGATGAATCACGTTCAAGTACACCATCTTTAATTGCCGCAAAATTTTCGCTGTAGCTGGTGAATAGCTCTGTGCTTGCAGATAGCTGATAAAGCACACCACCGCTGAAGAGCACATCTGAATCACTGTCGATTTTATCTGAGTATTCATCTTCAAAATGGTTATAACGCTGCAGCTCTACAAGGTACTGTTTAGCACCTAAATTAAGTGTGAAGTCGCCTAAACTGATTGAGTCTTGTACGTACCACTTGAATGTATCTGTTTCGAAGGTGTTCTTATACTGTGTCCAATACGGCGTATGATCAAAGTGATGATAAATTCGGGCATCAATCACTTTGTGCCAGTCGCGTGACTCATCACGGTCTGTTTGTTCAAACCAAAAACCGGCTTCAATATCATGATTGCCAAGGGTTACTTGGTACTCACCGGTCATACCTAAGCGGTCTTTTTTGTAGTGAGTATGACGATACGACATAACTGGAATAGCATCATCTGGGTAACAAGCTGGGTTTAAGCCAGGGCCAGATGACCATGGCCATTCTAAACTTGCCGTACAACCTGCAGCAGGTGCAAGTGGGTTACCGTCGCTGTCGGTAAAGCCGTAGCTGCCAGCGTTTTCACCGCCAATTGTTGTTGGATTGCCATCGCCATCAACCGGTGACGTTAAATAAGGCGGGATCCAATCACCACGGCCCGAGTTTTTATGATAATAAGGCGACAAACTTAAGTTTGAAGTGGCACTTAATGCGTAATCAAACTTTACATACGCAAGAGTATTTTCACGCAGTGTACCCCAGCCTTCCGCAAACATTTGATCAAAATGCGGCACGCCTGTCCAATTCCAAGTTAAACGATCCCAATCAGGGTTTTGTTCAAACTCGCTAATGCTAATGCTGTTATAGTTAATTTCGTGAACATCATCATACGACACACGACCCGTTACGGTTAAGTCACTAAAGTCTGATACAAACTTCGCTTCGATGTGCTGATTGTCTTTACCACCATTGCTACCATCTCCAACCCAGCGGCTGGTGTCTGTTTGCGAATAGCTGATATAAGCTTGCGTGTTATCAAACACAGTGCCAGTTTCGTGCTTAACAAAGTAGCGGCTAGCATTGTGATCGCCTGTTGTGTAAGCAAACGTGGTGCTTTGCTCAGCACTTGGTTGTGCGCTCACAAAATTAAAAGTACCACCTAATGCTTCGAGTGATGCAGAGGCAATATCAGACGTACCTTGCCCTACTTCAACTGTAGCTAAGTTTTCGCTGTCAAGATAACGGTTTGCTTTTGCACCGCCACCATAGTTAGAACCGCCATTAGGAATACCATCAATCGTCATACCTAATTGCTGTTGATTACCATCAATACTAAAGCCACGCATAGTAATGGTGGTTGACCAATCGTCACCACCAAACGCATCACCTTCGTTGATGCTAATACCCGGTAGGTTATCAATCAC
The DNA here is from genome assembly GCF_019134595.1 of Pseudoalteromonas shioyasakiensis. NCBI lineage: Bacteria > Pseudomonadati > Pseudomonadota > Gammaproteobacteria > Alteromonadales > Pseudoalteromonadaceae > Pseudoalteromonas > Pseudoalteromonas shioyasakiensis. The sequence goes on from NZ_CP077770.1 coordinate 2,158,230, forward strand.
GGCTAACACACTTGATACTGAACTTTGTTGCTCAAGCATGGCAGGTTCAATCACGTTATTTGCATAACTGGTTGGCTTTGCAACAACGGTAATTTCTTCAATTTCGTTATTCGTGTTTGCATTTGCCGATGTTGCTAAAAGCGTTGCGACTACAAGGCTTAGCTTTGTTTTTTTAGTTACTGTGCTCATTGTTTTTCCAAGGTTACGTATTTAAAAGCGGGCACAGTATGCAGAGCGTGCATTACATTTAGGGTCAAAATTTTTGACACAACAATTAAACAATTAATGCATTTTCATGGCACATTTAAGACTTAACTGTTTAATAAATAAGAAAGTATTAGAAAAAACGCCCAGTTAAATTAACTGAGCGCTTGTTGGTTGGACAATATTATTAGGTTTGCTTAAATCAGTTCAGCCAGCATTTCGTCGCTGTATGGTGTTAACGCTTCACCATTTCTAACTTTACTTATGTAATCTGGGTTCGCAATGAATGGGCGACCAATCGCAATTAAGTCAAATTGGTTATTATCGATAGCTTGATTAGCTGACTCAAAGCTATAGCTACCTACCCCGACTAAGGTACCTTTGTACGCACCGCGCATATATTCCGATGCTGACTTATCACCTAAGCTTGCAAAGCGCATGCTGTCATCAAAAATACCAACATGTAAGTACGCAAGATTACGCGTTTCAAGCGCTGGTAATAGATAATCAAATACCGCTTTATCATCATCGCTTTCAGCCATATTAAAATACGCACCTGGCGATAAACGTAATGCAGTTTTATTTGCACCAATTGCTGCAACTACTGCATCAACGACTTCAAGAGCAAAACGCGACATGTTTTCTGGTGTTTGACCGTATTGATCTTCACGTTGGTTGGCAGCAAAGTGTAAGAATTGATCAATTAAGTAACCATTTGCACCATGAATTTCAACCCCGTCAAAACCTGCTTCAATTGCGTTTTCGGCCGCTTTTGCGTAGTCAGCAATTAAACCTTGAATGTCTTCAATGGTTGCAGCTTTTGGAGTAACGTAAGTTAATTCACGCATTCTTGGTACCGAACCTTCAATACCAATTGCTGATGGTGCCAGTACATCACCACCAAAAAAGTGAGGGTGTGCAACACGACCAACATGCCAAAGCTGAGCAAACATTTTGCCGCCTTTGGCGTGCACAGCATCGGTCACTTTCTTCCAACCTTGAATTTGTTCACTGGTAAATAGACCCGGTGTATTTGGGTAACCTTGGGCATCTGGGCGGATAATCGTTGCTTCGCTAATAATTAAGCCCGCATCAGCACGGCGTGCATAATAATCAACCATTGCTTGTGTAGGTACTAGGTTATCGTCGCTCATACAGCGCGTAAGTGGTGCCATTAGTACACGGTTTTGCAGCTCAATACTGTCATTTAGTTTAAATGGAGAAAGTAAATCTGTTGTCATGGTTTTATCCTTATCTTGAACATACATTCAAGATAAGGGCGAAACATACACACTTCAAGGTTTATTTTGAATAATCGTTCAAGATTACGTAAACTTCGTTTATACCAATTCGCTTAATTAAGTGGTCTATTTTGAGGCAAGAAAACCTCGTTGATAACAAGGCAAAAATTTCGTTATTTAGTTGTGCTCGGAAATTGCTCCTGCATTGCTCTACCTTCTGCATCCATGCAGTCGTAAATCAGAAATTTTTAACGCGGGTAGCGACAGGTTTAATCCCTCAAAATGACTAAGTATTATTGCGGATTGGTATTATATACCGTGAGGAGCTTTAATGAGAACTGCTGAATTTGATACTGAATTTGTACTACGCCAAGCTATGCATGCTTTTATGCAATATGGCTATGCGAAGACCAGTATGCAAAAATTAAAAGAAGTAACTCACCTTCATCCAGGCTCTATTTACGCGGCTTATGGCAACAAAAAAGGCTTGTTTTTAGCAGCTACCGAGCAATATCAAAAAGATAGAAACCAACAATTTACTGCCCTTTTTAATGACCAACAATCAATTTTATCGACCCTTAAACATTACTTAACTGTGATTGTTGATGAGTGTATTGAAGGTGAAGTAGCTAAAGTGTGCTTACTTACAAAGAGTCTATCTGAGGTTGAAGGCAACGACCCGCAGATTTGCACTGTACTGCGTGGTAACTTAAACGCTTATGAGCATGCCCTCGCCGAACAACTTCAAAAAGCCCTAGATAACAACGAATTTTCAAGTAGCAAGTCAGCTCAACAGTTGGCGCGCTTTTTAGTCATGGGCATATACGGTATTCGTACCTATGCGCTGACAAATCAAGACCCTAAATCTCTGCAACAACTTGCTGACGATCTATTTGCTGCATTAGTAAATTAATTTAGCTATTAACTTTACTTGTCATATTAATTTATCACCTTATGATTAAGGTGTAGCTGTGTATAACTAAAAGAGTGAGCCTGTCATGAATAATGCAACTGCTAAACGTGTTGAAACTGAATTTGATACTGTACTCGCCTTAGGCGCTAAGAAACGACTCGCTTATATGTTTGAAACGGTTCAAGAGTTTAAACAAGTTTGGATCCTCAATGATGAACATGGCTGCGTCATGCTCTCTAACGAAGACGACGACTGCGTGCCTGTATGGCCTAGCCGTGAATTTGCCCAAAGTTGGGCAACCGGTGAATGGCAAGACTGCACACCAAAAGCTATACCTGTAAAAGACTGGTTAAGTCGCTGGACACCTGGTCTTGAGCAAGATGACTTACTTATTGCTGTATTCCCCACTGACCAAGACGACGGCACAATTTTATTCCCCGATGAGTTTGACTCACAACTGAGAATGTCAAAAAGACGATTTTAAATACAAGGGAGCCAAGCGCTCCCTTTTTTATGCGATTTGTTGCAACCGAAGTGCCGAAATATCTTTTATCGGTGGCTTGCCAAAAAAGCGTGTGTACTCGCGGCTAAACTGCGATGGACTCTCGTAACCCACTTTTAAAGCTGCAGAGCCTACATCAATTCGCTCATTCAGCATTAATTGCCTTGCCGCCTGCAACCGTAAGTTCTTTACGTATTGCAATGGGCTCATTTTTACCACATCACGAAAATGTAGTCTGAATGTCGACGGACTCATGTGTGCATCACGGGCTAAATCATCAATTGAAAATTGACTCGTGTAATTTTCTTTTAACCAACATAAGGTTTTGGCGATTTTTTGATGGGCAGAGCCAGACATCACAATCTGCCTTAAATAAGGGCTGTGCGGACTATTTAACAAGCGCAATATAATTTCTTTTTTAATAAGTGGCGCTAGGTTAGCTTTTAATTGAGGCTCTTTGTCGAGTTGAATAAGCCTTAGTAAAGCATCAAGCAAGCCATTGTCAGTATTAACCACCGACATAGCTTGGTGTTTAGGGAACTTGTCTTGCCCGGCAAAATCCATTTCAGCAACAATATGGCTAATCTCATGGGCATCTAAACGTAAGTAAATGCCGTAGAATGGCAGATCTTTACTAGCACGCGTTATTTGTGAAGCTACGGGCACATCGACTGAGGTAACCAATGATTGGCCGTCAGTGTAATCATAACTATGTTCACCCAACACAACTCGCTTTGCACCTTGCAAGCTAATACCCAGCCCTAACTCATACACGCAGGCCACCGGTAATGAAACTTCGCTTCGTCTGAACACCAATAACTCAGGAATTGCTGTTTCAAAATTACCGTCTGCAATCGCTATTGCTTTAACCGCTTCTATTAATGCCTGACGCATTTAGATTACCTCTAAGAAATACTCAATTAAGTGTATCACCGTAATTTGAGGTTAGGACCATTTTAGGTAACAGTTCGTTATTTTAGGCAAAAATTAAATCATTTATGGCAAGCAGAAACAGTCATCATCAATCATAATGTATTTTCAATTTTTCGATTGCATGCTCTTTGCAATCAGCCAATGCTACAAAACCTCAATACAATCAATATCTAAAATCAAAAGAGAAATTATGAACCATAACAACACGGATTTATTTGTGTTTGTCGCGATCGCTGCTTTGGTCACCGTTCATGACAAGCCCTTGTTAAAACGAGCATGTCAGCACGCATTGAATGATGGCGTTTCAATGCAAGAGTTGTGTGATATTTTACCGCATATCAGTGTGTATTCTGGGGTGCCAAAAGCATTGCTAGCACTAGAGGTTTTAAAGTCCCTTGATGATATTAAAGGTTCAAATACGTTGCTTATCAAACGCACAGAGCAGCAACTAAAAACCGCGCTCACATTCGGCCAACTACCTTTTGGTTTAGTTCAGCAAAACAACAGAGTATTTGAGCTTGCCTCTTTAGGCGCTTTATTTGCGCTAGACGATGCCAGCAGCTTAGTTAGCGAGCAACTTAAACGATGTGTATTACTTGGTTATAGCCGTGAACAACTTGAACTATTAGTGATAGAACTTGCTAGGAAGGTCAGTAGCCACATAGCCATGCGTGCAAAATGTAATCTTGAAAAGCACTTTGCAATGGTAGGGTAAATTTAAGAAATGGCGGTGACGGAGAGATTCGAACTCTCGATACGTTGCCGTATACACACTTTCCAGGCGTGCTCCTTCAGCCACTCGGACACGTCACCTAAGGCGCTTAGAGTAAAGCGCGGCGTTATAGTATGAAAACAACCCTACAGACGCAAGGGCTTTTTAAAATAGTGCAGTTAAGTGATTAGTAATCAAACAAAAAAGGCAAGGTAAACACCTTGCCCTTTGTATATAGTCAATTCGCTCTTAGCGTTGAAGCGTTGCTGAAAAATCTAACATACGGTTAAGCGACTTTAATGCGCCTTCGCGTAAGTCCATATCAACAAACACTTCTTTACCTTCTGGGTCTGTCAGTGCTTCCTCAATCGCTTTTAAGCCATTCATAGCCATCCACGGGCAATGTGCACAGCTTTTACAGGTTGCGCCTTCACCCGCTGTTGGGGCTTCAAAGAATTCTTTCTCTGGGCATAACTGCTGCATTTTGTAGAAAATACCTCGGTCAGTCGCTACGATGAACTTTTTGTTGTCCATAGTTTGCGCTGCTTTGATTAGTTGGCTTGTTGAGCCAACCGCATCAGCTAAGGCTACAATCTCCGCAGGAGACTCTGGGTGAACCAATACAGCCGCATCTGGGTGTAAGGCTTTCATGTCCTTAAGTGCTTTGGTTTTAAACTCGTCATGAACGATACAGGCGCCATTCCACATGATCATGTCTGCACCTGTGTTCTTTTGAATGTAAGAACCTAAGTGTTTATCTGGACCCCAAATGATTTTTTCGCCTTGCTCATCAAGGTGCTCTACGATCTCTAGGGCACATGAAGAAGTAACAATCCAATCTGCGCGTGCTTTAACAGCGGTTGATGTATTTGCATACACCACTACTTTGCGATCAGGGTGCTGATCACAAAACGCTGAGAACTCTTCAATTGGGCAACCTACGTCTAATGAGCACGTTGCAGCGAGCGTTGGCATAACAACAGTTTTATTTGGCGTTAGGATTTTTGCTGTTTCGCCCATAAAGCGAACACCGGCTACCACAATTACATCTGCGTCGTGCTTAGCGCCAAAACGCGCCATTTCTAGCGAGTCAGCAACACAACCGCCTGTTTCTTCAGCTAGTGCTTGAATTTCAGGGTCAGTGTAATAATGGGCAACAAGAACCGCGTTCTTGTCTTTTAATAATTGTTTGATACGTGCCTTATACTCAGCTTGCTCGTCTTTTGATAACGGAGCTGGCTTTGGAGGGAAGATATAATCTTCAGGCATTATTTGTTCAGCTAGACTCATTTCTCGACCACTTAGTCCACAGTGCATTCATGGCGCGAATTATACGAGAATCTTAAGCTAAAGAACAGTATTGCTGTGAGCTGTTAAGATAAATAAAGGATAACTTAGAAAGAAAAGATAAATCAGGAATGGTGGGTCATGATGGACTTGAACCATCGACCAATGGATTAAAAGTCCACTGCTCTACCAACTGAGCTAATGACCCGCTCTGGATATTTAGATACGTAAATCCGCCGATATGAGACCATTCGAAGAATGGTGGGTCATGATGGACTTGAACCATCGACCAATGGATTAAAAGTCCACTGCTCTACCAACTGAGCTAATGACCCGCTCTGGATATTTAGATGCGTAAATCCGCCGATATAGAACCATTCGAAAGAATGGTGGGTCATGATGGACTTGAACCATCGACCAATGGATTAAAAGTCCACTGCTCTACCAACTGAGCTAATGACCCGCTCTGATGCTTGTAATAAGCTGCGTAAATCCGCCGATATAAGACCATTCAAAGAATGGTGGGTCATGATGGACTTGAACCATCGACCAATGGATTAAAAGTCCACTGCTCTACCAACTGAGCTAATGACCCGCTCTGATGCTTATAAAAAGCTGCGTAAATCCGCCGATATAAGACCATTCATAGAATGGTGGGTCATGATGGACTTGAACCATCGACCAATGGATTAAAAGTCCACTGCTCTACCAACTGAGCTAATGACCCGCTCTGATGCTTATAAAAAGCTGCGTAAATCCGCCGATATAGGACCATTCAAAAGAATGGTGGGTCATGATGGACTTGAACCATCGACCAATGGATTAAAAGTCCACTGCTCTACCAACTGAGCTAATGACCCGCTCTGATGCTTATAAAAAGCTGCGTAAATCCGCCGATATAGAACCATTCAAAAGAATGGTGGGTCATGATGGACTTGAACCATCGACCAATGGATTAAAAGTCCACTGCTCTACCAACTGAGCTAATGACCCGCTCTAATTGCTTATAAAAGCTATACGTAAATCCGTCGATTAAAGATTACCATTCTAATAGAATGGTGGGTCATGATGGACTTGAACCATCGACCAATGGATTAAAAGTCCACTGCTCTACCAACTGAGCTAATGACCCGCTCTTTTTTCCGCATTTTGGCTGTTGTTACCAATCGCCTGCTGCGGGCGCTTATAATACTTATTTAAATGCTGAGTGCAACAGAAAATATCTCTTTTTTTAAGTTTTTATGTCTAGTTGCCTAATTTTAGACCGCTTATGTCAAAAAGCAGTCTAATCAGGTCAAATCTACATTTGCGACAGACGTTCTGTGGCTAATTTAGCAGCGGTAGTACTTGGGTACTGATTAATTAAATCATTAAAGGTTTTAAGGGCTTGCTCGCCTAAACCTTGATCTGCTAATAAGTTTCCTAACTTTAACATCGCATCTGGGCGCTTATTAGAATTAGGGTATTCATTCACAACTACTTTAAAGTGCTCAGTTGCACCAGCTTGATCGTTTTGAATTGTTAACAACTGACCTAACCAATAATGCGCATTAGATGCGTACACTGAATTAGGGTAAGTAGTTAAGAATGTTTGAAACTCAGGAATTGCTTGCTCATAACGTTTATCTTTCATGATTAACGCCACTGCACGCTCATAGGCTTCGTTTTCAGATAAGTCTGAACTGATTGCCTGTGATGCACCTACATCTGTATATGAGTTAGTAGGTTGAGTTTGTGTTGCAGCAGGCTGGCTATAAGCTTGGCTTACACGGTTCTCAATCTCTTGATATAGCTCACGCTGACGTTGTAGTACTTTTTCAAGCTTATAGCTTTGCTCTTCAGTAATACCACGTACTTGGCTTACTTCGTCTTGTAAAATATTAAGCTGCTGCTGAAGCTCAGCTTGCAATAAATTACGTGACTTCATCATGTTTTCTAAAGCGACTAAACGCTTCTCAATGCTCGATTGCGAGCTTGCAGCTTCTGAAACAGGAGCGGGAGCAGCCCATAACTGGGTGCTCCCGCTTAAGATCATTGCTGCCAAAATAATTTTCGGCTTCATAATGACTCTTTATTAGTAAACTAATACTGCGCGACGGTTCTTCGCGAACGCTTCTTCAGTGCGAGACTTAACCATTGGCTTCTCTTCACCATAGCTCACTACTGACATTTGGCTAGCAGAAACACCTAAGCTTTGTAAGTATTTTTCTACTGCTTGACCACGGTGCTCGCCTAGTGCGATGTTGTACTCAGGAGTACCACGCTCATCAGCGTGACCTTCGATAAGTACTTTAACTGATGGGTTTTGTACTAAGAACTCAGCGTGTGCTTGTAAAAGCTCAGCATATTTGCTTTGGATTTTTGCATTATCAAAACCAAAGTAAATGATTTGCTCTTGACGTAACGCTTCGTATTTTTCACGAAGTGCTTCTTCAGCTTGTTGCTCTGGAGTAAGCGTTGCAACTTCAACAGTATCAGTGTTTGATTGCTCAACCATACCTTGGTTAGATTGGTTTGCAGCACCTTCGTCAACACCTGAAGAAGAGCTACACGCCGCTAATGTCATCACTGGCACAGCAATAAGCAGGCCTTTTAAAGTTTTATTAAGTTGCATTTAATTGATTCCTATATTGAGTAAACCAGTAAAAATTACTGTAAATAAGGCGACCAAGCCGGTGCCTTAACTTGTCCATCTAGCACAGGTAAGCGTGCTTTAAAGCGACCGTCCATAGACACTAACGCCAACACCTGTTTATTATTATGAAGCGTGCTGTAGATAATCATCGAGCCGTTTGGTGCGATACTCGGCGATTCATCTAAGCGAGTTCTAGTTAATACCTGGAACGCGCCTGTAGCTAGCTCTTTTTTAGCAAGATGGTATTGACCGTTAGTACGATTCACCATCACTAATTCTTTTCCGTCAGGTGAAATCGAACCTGCTAAATTCATATCACCATCAAACGTCATGCGTTTTGACCTACCAGTTTGCAAATTTAACTTATAAATCTGGGCATTACCACCCCTTTCAGACGTAAACACAATATCTTGCCCATTTGGGTGCCAAGAAGGCTCAGTATCGATACTACGGTGATTTGTTAAACGCTTTTCTTTGCGAGTTGCAAGGTCTAAAAGATAGACTTCTGTTGCACCATTACGGTCTTTAGAAAGCACCAATAGTAGCTTTTTGCCGTCAGGTGAGAACTGTGGTGCACCATTAATGCCTGGGTGGCTTGTGATCAGCTCACGTTTACCCGTATATAAGTCTTGCATGTAAATTTGGCTTTGACGATTTTCAAATGTTACATACGCAAGCTTAGTACCATCTGGTGACCAAGCCGGTGACATTAATGGCTCTTTAGAGCGAAGTAATACTTGTTCGTTGTAACCGTCATAATCAGCAACCACTAATTGGTATGGCTTAGGTTCACCATCACGAACGATGACATAAGCAATCTTCGTTAAAAATGCGCCCTTTTCACCGGTAAGTGCTTCATAAACTACATCACTAATACGGTGCGCATAGCGGCGAAAACCATTTTCAGAAATAACACTTTCACGCGCATCTAGTACATGATCTTGGCTTTTAACTAGCTTACCGTTGCTCATCATTTGTGTTTCGCCGCCTGTAATTTGGCCACGGATCACATCAATAAGTTCATATCTTACTAGGTAACGTCCACCTGGTTGTTGCTCTACTTGACCAACAAGTACCGCTTCAACACCTTGATTGACCCAAGCGCCGTAATCTATATCAGCATCTTTGCCAGGTAGTTGCGGCATATTTGTCACATCAACAGGTTTAAACTTACCACTACGCATCAAGTCAGCTGCAATAACGGTGCTCAGTTTTTCAGGGATTGGGCCTACGCCCTGGTATTTAAATGGTACGACTGCAATTGGGCGCGCACCATCAATACCTTCAGTGATAACAATTTCTAGTGCAGCACTGGCAATGCCATGAAAGCCCAGTAATACAATAAAACATGCTGTTTTTATCTGGTTGAACATATCATTCCTTTAGAATTCTGGCTTAATTGTTAAGTTAATATTTTTCAATTGCTCGAATACATCTTTATCAGGCGAAACTGGTAATGTATCGGCCATACGAACAGCTCGAAGAGCAGCTTCACACACTAATTTATCACCACCTAATGATTTGACTTGCGTTACTAAACCATTAAAGCCAAGGCGAATATTAACGCGACATTGCTTATTCTTCATTTTTTCATCGATAAGTAAAGTTTGTTGAATACGCGCCATAATTAACGCTTTATATTTATCAACTTCACTCACAACCTGTTGCTGGCGAATTTTATTACGTGCAGCTTGCTCGGCAGCTAACTGCTCTTGCAGCATTTGCTCTTGCAATGCTTGCTGACGTTTACGCTCGGCTTCGGCTTCTTTACGTTTACGTTCAGCTTCAGCTTCGGCAGCTTTACGCTTGCGCTCTTCTTCTGCTTTCTTTAACGCTTCTTCTTCAGCTTTACGTTTTTCAGCGGCTGCTTTTGCTGCGGCTTCAGCCTCTTGCTTTTGCTTTTCAGCTTGTTGCGCTTTAGCACGTTCTTTCTCTTGAATTTCACGCGCTTTTTTCGCTTGTGCTTCGGCTTCGGCTTTTTCTTTCTCTTTCGCGCGGCGCTGCTGTTCTAGCTTTTTAAGGCGTCTGTCTTCAGCTTCACGTTGCTTGCGTGCATCATTAGCACGACGTTCAAGATCACGAATACGCTTTGCTTCGGCTTGTTTTTTCGCTTCTTCTTGCTTTTTTAGCTCAGCAATTTTCTGCTCAACCTTTTGTTGGTCAACCGTTACTGCAGCAACAGCTTTTTCTGGCTCAGGCATAGCTGGATTCAACGTTACTTCCATCACCTTAGGCGCTGGCATATGAAAATTCGCTGATCCGATTAAAAAACCAATAATACCGAGATGCAATAGAAGCGATTTAATTAATGACTCACGCATACTAACCCTCAAATGACTCGGTCATTAGACCCACTGAAGGCACACCAGCATTTTTCAAAAAGTCCATAAGCAGCAGAACTTCTTGATAAGAAACTTTGCCCGAGCCTTTGATCATCACAGGTGTATCCGGATTTTTTTGTAGCTGAAGTTTAATTACCGCAGCTACATCCAACGCTTCCATTGGCGCTTCTGGATCTGTGCCAACACTTACATAATACTTACCATCAGCATCAATTGACGCAATAATAGGTGGCGTGTCTTTGGTATCAACTAAATCTGATTCTTCCATTTTCGGCAAATCCACTTTTACACCATGAGTAATAAGTGGCGCAGTTGCCATAAATATAATAAGTAGTACCAACATTACGTCAATGTAAGGAACTACGTTTATCTCACCTACTGGGCGACGTTTCTTACGCTGGTACATTCGCTTTAGCCTCTATTTGCGCAGCTGCTTGGCGGTGTAAAATATTGGCGAACTCTTCCATGAAGTTAATGTAATTACCCTCAAGCTTTTCTACTTTGTTTGCAAAACGGTTGTAAGCAATAACAGCTGGAATTGCAGCAAATAAACCCATTGCTGTTGCAATCAGTGCTTCGGCAATACCTGGCGCTACCATTTGTAGGGTAGCTTGCTTAACTTCACCTAACGCGATGAATGCGTTCATGATACCCCATACCGTACCAAATAGACCGATATAAGGGCTAATTGAACCCACTGTTGCTAAAAACGATAAACTTGACTCAAGTTTTTCAACTTCTCGCGATAAAGCAACACGCATTGAACGGTGTGTGCCTTCCATAACGATGCTTGCACTTTGTAGTGAATTTTTCTTATGACGTGCAAACTCTTTAAAACCAGCAACGAATAATGCTTCAACACCTGATGCACCACCAGGACGAGCTGATACTTCGTTATATAATTTACTTAAATCAATACCTGACCAAAACTTCTGCTCAAAGCGCTTCGCGCCATTAAGTGCATCAGAAATCGCTTTTTTACGTTGAAAGATAATTGCCCATGACATTACCGACATACCGACTAATGCCAACATTACTAGCTGGACAAGTACACTGGCTTCTAGAATAAGATCTAAAAAGTTAAGCCCTGATCCCACGTTAAACTCCTAAAATAGATTTCTATGTAATTTGTTATATTTTTTACACTTGCATTTATTGACCACAAAGCTGGCCAAAAGTTACATCTAGTGTATCTAGTCAATTATGAACTGACAACGCTCTTGCTGTGAATTAGCTGCAAATAACGGTAAAAAGCAATTTGCTTAGTTATTTTTTAGCCACATAAAGTTTTAACACCCCATTTATGCATATTTTCACCTTAATAATAAGTCACTACAGTGACACTAAAAAGCAACCAAAACATCCAAAAATACGACGTTTATTCATAAATTACGCATAAACACCCAAAAGTACTTTTACAAATCTACTACAGAATACTTAAACTAATCCTGAATAAAGATCGTAAAATTTATAAAAACCCGCTCATTCATGAACTTAAATATAAAATATCTACAATGTGAACAAAAAGAAAACAATTCAACTTTTAGATCACATTAGTTTTTTTTATCTGAAAATAAAATTTTTCTAGCTTGAAGAAAAATCCATCATTGCGTATTATTTACCTATACCGAGCTAGCAACCTCATGAAAGTTTCTTTCATTAAGCTCCGTTTTTAGCAATATGAAGTTTCGTATTGCTCTAGGTTTACTTTAATTGGGATAAAACCTCATTCAAGTAGACCGTAGTTCCCTGAATTACTTCCTTCAACTTGTTGTTTGCCCGCATCCTTATGCGGGCTTTTTTTTGCCTACACAAACGCCAATGAGAATACCTATCGATATCTTAACAGCATGTGAATTACAGGTGTTAAAAGAGGCTTAGTAACAATCGCGGTAAGCGGTAAAACCTATATTTAAACAGGCAAGATACCTCAATAAAAAAGCAGCCCTCTCGAGCTGCTTGATACTTATAGCTTTTAAGTAACTTAGGATTTTGTTACTTATCTGGCGTTAACCCAAAGTGTAAATAAGCAATATCTGAAACGAGTCGTCCGCGCGGGGTGCGTTGAATAAAGCCTTGTTGAATTAAAAACGGCTCTATTACATCTTCAATGGTTTCTTTTTCTTCACCAATTGCAGCCGCTAGGTTATCAAGGCCAACTGGGCCGCCCATAAATTTTTCGATAATAGCTAACAGGTATTTTCTATCCATATAGTCAAAACCGCTTTTATCGACATCAATCATATCGAGGGCTTGCTCTGCAACTGTGGCGTTCACTTTACCGTCTGATTTCACTTGGGTGTAATCACGAACGCGGCGTAATAAACGGTTTGCTATGCGCGGTGTACCGCGTGAGCGCTTGGCGATTTCGGTTGCCCCTTCATCGCACATGGTTAAGTCTAAAAAGCGTGCTGAACGGGCTACAATTTTTGATAAGTCTTCAACAGAATAAAACTCTAATCGCTGAACAATACCAAAACGGTCTCTAAGTGGTGAGGTGAGTGAGCCTGCACGAGTAGTTGCACCAATTAAAGTAAATGGCGGTAAATCAAGCTTTATAGAGCGCGCTGCGGGGCCTTCACCTATCATTATATCCAGCTGATAATCTTCCATTGCGGGATACAAAATCTCTTCGACTTGCGGGCTCAAACGATGTATTTCGTCAATAAACAGTACGTCACCTTCTTCAAGGTTCGTTAAAAGCGCGGCTAAATCGCCTGCTTTTTCGAGTACTGGCCCCGACGTTGTTTTGATATTAACGTTAAGCTCGTTGGCTACAATGTTTGCAAGTGTGGTTTTACCAAGACCCGGCGGACCAAATATTAATAAGTGATCCAGCGCTTCGCCACGATGGCGAGCCGCCTCAATAAAAATTTCCATTTGTTGCTTAACATGCGGCTGGCCTGTGTAATCGGTTAACAGCTTTGGTCGTATGGCACGATCAACACTGTCTTCGTTACTTTGTTCACTCGCATCTATTAAGCGATCTGCTTCAATCATGGTTTACTCACAACATTGATTTAAGAGCTTCTTTAATTAGAACCTCGGTCGCCATATCTGGTTTGTTCACTGTTTTAACCGCTTTTTGTGCTTGCGGTAGCTTATAGCCTAATGCCACAAGTGCTGATACAGCGTCATCTGCAGCATTATTTGCCACTAGGGTATCATCACTTGATGGCTCAATGACGGCATTATCGCTAAATGGTGTAAATAAGTCATTACCCCAATCTTTGAGTCTGTCTTTCATTTCGAGCACTAAACGCTCAGCCGTTTTTTTACCAACACCCGGCAGTTTAACCAGTGTGGTTGCATCTTCATTGTTAACACAACTTACGAATTGCTGTGCCGACATCCCCGATAAAATCGCAAGACCAAGTTTTGGCCCAACACCATTGGCTTTTAATAGCTCTCTAAATAATGCGCGTTCGGTTTTATTATTAAAACCAAATAATAGCTGGGCATCTTCACGTACCACAAAATGGGTATAAATAATCGCTTGCTCACCCACTGCCGGTAAATCATAAAAGCAGGTCATCGGCATTTGTACTTCGTAGCCCACACCACTTACTTCGATAAGAATTTCTGGCGGTTGCTTTTCAACTAGTAAGCCATTTAATCGACCAATCATATTACTTCCTTAATCTTCCTCTTACGGTTTTGCTCGCACTGCCCGCAAGTTTTATTAAATTTTGTTCTGAGTGAGCATGACAAATAGCAATTGCTAAGGCATCTGCGGCATCGGCTTGAGGGGTACCTGGCAGCTTTAAAATGTTTTTAACCATATGCTGAACTTGAGACTTATCGGCGCCGCCATTACCTACAACGGCCTGCTTAATTTGCCTAGCTGAATACTCATAAACTGGCAGCTCTGCCATTGAAGCGCCAACAATCGCTGCACCACGTGCTTGACCGAGCTTAAGCGCTGAGTCTGGGTTGTGTGCCATAAACACTTTTTCGATAGCAAAACTGTCTGGGGAGAATTGCTCTACCAATTGACTGATCCCTTGGTAAATCATTTTTAAGCGTACCGGAAAATCGTGATCAGCCAATTTAATGCAGCCACTACCTAAATAAGTGAACTTAGCACCTTGGTGAGCAATCACGCCGTACCCTGTTAATCGTGAACCAGGATCAATCCCTAAAATAATCGCCAACTAACTGAACCGTCTATTATCATTATTATCTGCGGTTAATAATGCCAGAGCACTGTATAAATTACCAGTAACCAATTGCAATTCATAAAAAATGCCCGCAATTGCGAGCATTTTATAGTCAACCTTTAAGTAAGACATTTACGCGAGCGAGCGTAATAAGCCTTGGGTATTTTTTCGCATTGTTCGCGCTATCATCAAATAGCCCAAACATGCCACAAATAAGCCACCGACTGCTGGGCCAATAACCCAAATATGAGGGTGGAACTTACCTGCTAAATCGAACATCTGTCTTTGCACTATTAACAGGGCAATATCACTGACGATGGCAGCGACTAAACCTGCAGTTACGCCTAATAGTAAAAACTCATATAAGGTGGCATTTTTAATTAAGCGCCCTTTTGCACCTAAGGTTCGCAAAATAACTATCTCTTGCATTCGCTCGCCTAAACTTGCTTGCACTTGTGAAATAAGCACTAAAGCGCCACAGGCAACCACAATCGCGAGTACAAAGCCAATCGCTAACGATACTTGCTCTATGGTTGAGCGAATTTGTTTAATGAAGCTTTCAACATCAATCACATTAACCGTTGGGTATTGACGCATTAGCTGATTAAACTCACGTTTTTTCTCTGCTTTTACATTTACTGATGAAATATAAGTAGCAGGAAAACTCGCAAGCACATCTGGGCTCAAAATAATAAAGAAGTTAGGCTTAAGCGTGGTCCAATTAACCTTACGTACACTGGTAATTTTTGCATCAAACGACTGCGCACCAATTAAGAAAGTAAGTGTATCGCCAATTTGTACATCAAGGCGTTCAAGCATCGACTCTTCTACCGATGCCTCGGCCACTGAGTCTTCACTAAACCATGCACCGTCGATAAGCTCGTTTTGATTAGGCAAGTCTTTACGCCAAGTTAGGTTTAACTCACGGCCAATACCAGAGCGGGCTTCTTCGTCTTTCTTTTCGTTGTCTTCTTGCGATACTTCGCGGGCAACCAGCTCGCCATTAACGGCGTTTACACGGCCACGCACAACCGGATAGAAATCTGACGTTGGCATATCGTTTTGCGCTAAGAAGCTAGTAATAGGCTCTAACTCTTGCTCAGTAATGTTCACTAAAAATGAATTAGGTGCATTTTCAGGAAGCTGAGACTGCCAGTCTGAAATCATGTCGTTCTTAAGTACAATTAAAAACAGTAATAGCTTGATAGCCAAAGCAAAGCTAATTAATTGTACCGCATTTACATTGGCACGCTTTTGAATTGACGCAATCGCCAATGACCAACTATTGCCCGGACTCAAGCCAAGTTTGCGGCCACCACCAAAAATAACCTTTGACAAACCAAATAACACCGCAATTAAAAATGCCGTCGAAAGGAACAAAATTGCACTAATTTTAATGTTGTTACTAAATAACCACATTAGTAAAAACACAGTAAGCGCCGACATTGCAAGGTGCACTTTACTTACCAATAAACGGTCACCTAAGTTACGACGTAGTACACGCAGCGGCGGAATATCAAATAAATCGAGTAGTGGTTTAATTGAAAACATAACCGCACAAATCACACCCGTGCTGATCGCAATGATCCAAGGTTTTGCCGATGCACTTGGCAGTGCTGAGCCCATGCTTTGTGCTAAATAATCTGTTGCAATGGCTTGTAATCCATAACCAATCAGTAAACCAACAATCACCGACATTGAACAAACAAGGCTCAAATGAAGTAAATAGATTTTACGGATCATAGCGCGACTGCCGCCGAGCGTTTTCATCATGGCAACCGGGTCGTACTGGCGTTCACAATAACGTTTTGCCGATACCGCAATAGCAACGGCAGCTAAAATAATGCCAAGTAAACCAGCTAGCAATAAGTAACTCTCAGCACGATTTAAACTATTAGAAATAGGTGACTGGCGGTCTTTAACACCATACCAACGTTGGTTATCTTTCATTTGTGGTTTTAACCACGCATAGAAGGTATCTAAATTGTCTTTGTCACCAGCATAAAGTTGACGGTAAAACACCCGGCTGCCCGGCTGAATTACCTCTGTAACAGCAATGTCTGCTTCATTGATTAAGATTCGTTGGCTGCTTGAAAACACATTAAACGGTGCATCTGGCTCTTCGGCTACAACATGACTAGCCGTAAACGTAGCAGCACCAAGCTCTACTTTATCGCCCACTTGAATGTTTAGCGCATAAAACACTGATTCACTTAACCATACTTCACCACGGCTTGGGATATCAGAAGTTACTTCTGGTTGGCCAGTTAGGCTGGTTTTTACTTTTAACTCGCCTTTTAACGGATAGGTGTTTGATACCGCTTTAACCGAGCCAAGCTGCATTTCGTCACCGGCAAATAACATGGTATCGAAGTAGGTTATTTTTGCAGTACGTAAATTCTCTTGGTTGGCTTTATCTAAATTTTCAGCAGGTAAAGCATGGTTACTTGCTAAAACGCGATCAGCGGCAATAAAGGCACTGCTTTTTTCTTCAATACTTTGACCAATTCGGTCGGTAACCATAGACAGTGTTAAAACAGTGAGAACAGCTAAGGCGATTGCTGCACTGATCACTGTTAATTCGCCACGCTTAAACTCACGTGAAAACAGCTTTAGTGCTAATTTAGCCCACATTCGCTTGCACTCCTTCGTTTTCTTTAACAGTTAATAGCTGCCCTGCTTCAATATGTAAAATTTGCTGACACTTTTGTGCAAGCTGCTCATCATGGGTTACTAAAATAAGTGTCGTCCCGTGCTCTTTATTTAGTTCAAATAATAAAGACTCAATTAACTTACCGTTTTTGCTATCTAGATTCGCTGACGGTTCATCGGCAAATAAGATTTTAGGTGTGCCAATAAATGCACGCGCAATTGCTACACGTTGCTGCTCACCACCAGATAATTGCGATGGGTAATGGCCAACACGGTGGCTTAAGCCTACTTTTTCAAGTAGCTCAAGGGCTTGCTGCTTAGCGTCTTTGCTACCCGCAAGTTCAGCAGGAAGCATTACGTTTTCAAGGGCTGTTAAGCTTTGTACAAGCATGAAAGACTGAAATACAAAACCTACTTTTTCAGCGCGAAGTGCTGCGCGTGCTTCTTCATCTAATTCGTGTAATGCGGCTCCGTCTAAATGGATACTGCCGCCCGTTGATTGGTCAAGGCCTGCTAATAAACTTAATAAAGTAGACTTACCCGAACCTGAGGTGCCTACCACTGCAACTGAGTCGCCCGACTTGACATTAAAGCTGATGTCACTGAGGATGGTCAGGTCGCCCTCAACCGTGGTGACCGTTTTAGAAAGTCCTTTAACTTGAATGATGTTTAATTGAGAAAGCGCTGACATATGATGCATCCAATCCTACGTTTTATATTCGTTTTACTGTTAGTAATCAAACCACTTACGGCAGCAGCTGACAACACAATTTTAATTTTAGGTGACAGTTTAAGCGCCGCTTACGGTCTTAAACAAGAGCAAGGCTGGGTTAAATTGTTACAAGATAAGTACGATGAAAAAGACCAATCTGTATACCTAGTAAACGCCAGTATTAGCGGTGAAACCACAGGCGGTGCCTTAAGACGACTCGACGCGTTACTGAGCGAATTTGAACCCACTCATGTACTCATTGAGCTTGGCGGAAACGATGGTTTACGAGGTTTCCCTATTAAACGCCTGCAAACTAACTTACGTGAATTAATTGCAAAAAGCCAAAAAATTGGGGCGAAAACCGCCGTAATGGAAGTACAAATTCCACCTAACTATGGCCCGCGTTATACCAAACTTTTCACCGATAGCTTTAAAACCATTGCTGATGAAACAGATTCTGAGCTTATGCCCTTTTTCATGCTTAGCATTGCAGGCCGTCCAGAACTTATGCAAAACGATAACCTGCACCCTAATGCCGATGCTCAACCATTGATACGCGACTTTATGTACAAAACGATCAACGATTGGCTAGATTAAACTCTAGCCCATTGATTTAATACTGATTGCCTGAACAATTAACAGGCAATCGAACTGCGGAGATATTGATTTTTATAAAAAAAGCCGTACTATGGCTTGCAACGTCGGCATATAGCGCAGCTTGGTAGCGCACTGTCATGGGGTGTCAGGGGTCGCAGGTTCAAATCCTGCTATGCCGACCATTTTAACCCCAAAAAATCAACAGCTTATCACTGAACAAGAATAGCCATTAAAAACACTGTGGTAAAATAGTGGTAATATTGTGGTAAAACTCTTTTCTGAACTCTCATCAAAATCATACTCTCAAAGCTCGTAAGTGCGAACAGCAATGAAAAGCACGTGGACTTAAGCTGAATGATCATCTAGCTTTAAAATTTTTATTGCGCGTGATTTAAGTATGCACATTATCTTAATGCTAATTTTAGTGATCCTTGGCTTGACGATATCAGATAAGGTGGGGTTAATCATTGGAGGTCCAATATGTATTTTAGGTCTATTGTGCTTTAGAGTCGGCAGTGAAAAATGGAGAGCATCTCAGGAAAGTTTACTTTATTTAATTGGTTTACTTTGTATTGTGTTAACTATCATTGGTTATCTAATAGGCCTTTAATTCTATTAATTAAAACCTAAAGAATAAACCTTGTTCTACTAATCCTTTGCATCACACTATCCAAACTAAAGATTGTAATTTATAGAATCAAGGTCTAAGTTGTTAATGGTAGTATCAGCTGAAAAGCTTTTATCAATGTGTGTATTTAAAGGGAGATATAAAATGGGTTTTTTCGATATGTTTGATGATAAGAAAGATAGTAATTCAGATATATATAAAGGGTTTGTTGACTATGGGCGTAATAAAATTACCGGTGGCCATGATCATAGAACAAGCCGAGGCGATGATAGAACTCCAGCTCAAAAAGAAGGTGATAAGAAACGCAGAAAAAATAATTAATTTCTGCTTAAGCCAAGTAATCATTTCACTGTATTTGTCTGGTCTTATTTTCTTTAAACACCAGACAAATCCAAATTAGAACTACAGCTATTATTTTTATAATAACCGATTAGAATTATAGAAATTTAGCTCTGTAAGCTTCACAATTTGACAACTTTGAAACTAAAAATTCTGCTTCTTTAATTGTTATTCTAAGATTGTATTTCAATTTTACTGCTCTCCATTTCATTAGGTAGTCACAATGAAATGCCTTATTTCCCGGCATCCACTCTAATGGTGACTTAGCACCTTTAGCTTGATTTGAATTATCTTCTACCGCTAATAAGTTTTCAAAATCATTCGCAAAAGCCCGCTTTTGTTCTCGAGTCCAATTAGCCGCACCTGTTTCATGTGCATGAGCTAGAGGAACTACGTGATCAATGTCTAAATCAGATGCTTTAGTAAAAACCTGTAAAGTATATGGATCTAACCATTCACCCCATGAAACATTACAGCCTTTATTTCTTTTGAATTTTACAGGAACTCGAGAGTCGCGGATCAGTATCTCAGCTCGAGTATCTTGGCAGTCAGAGTCTGCATCTACCCAGTGAGGCCAATCTTTTCTGTTGTAATTTGTTAAAAGCGGCGGAGATGATGTTGAGATTACTGAAGTAGATTTGTTTGTGTAGGACTTTGTCTTTGAACCATGACAGTGATAGCCACCATTTTTGCGATCATTGTGGCAGCCTTCTGAATTCGTTCGCCCACTATGAGCTGCAGACGATAAAGAAGTCAGCGTTAGAAATATTAAAGTTAATATTTTCATTCATACTTCCTAAGAACTAACTTGACAAATTCTTGATCTTAGATAACTTTTTATCATAACCATATAAAATAATTTAAATTAAATTTAGTGCATATGAAATTGCTAGGTAATTCCTTTAAGCAAACTAAATATAGCTTATGACACTAGATACATTGTAAATGCCAATCAAATTTACAAGCTATTTTTTAGCATAAATTTAATAATTTCAAAGAGGGATTTTATGCATTTTAAGCTATCATTGATAAGCCTGCTTCTTCTAGGCTGCTCTCCAAACAATGAAGAAATTAAAAATCAAGCAACAAAAAAAGAAGACGAGATAAATCTACATAAAATAGCGAATGCAATAAATAAAATCTTTGAGTATCAGTCCCTTACTTATCATGTTAAACCTGTTTTTCATCAAACTGATTGTACTGTTATTAGCTATGAATATTGGGAAAAGAAAGACATAATTAATCAACAACACCAAATTCAAACTGAAATTAATCTAAATAATGCAAATTTTAAATATCATGGTGCTTGGGATGAAGATACGCCCTTTAGTTTTTTAGTAACGTGCAATAAATCAAATTGCTTGACAAGTACAAACACCCCTCATCATCCGAACTATGACAGAAATTGGAAATATAATTTAGAAGAACTTCTACTTCCAGTGGGTAGTAAAAACACTGCTAATGAATTGCAAGCTTTGATCAATGCTTACATAAATATGTGCAAGTCTAAAGAAATCGAAAATCGTGAATTAATTAAGTTACTTTTATCTAATAAAGATAATATTGACGTTAGATTACTTAAAGCGGTTGCATATGATGACATAAAAGAAGCAGAAAATTTACTTAAAAACGGTGCAAATATTAACTACGAGAATGATTCAGGCGAAGGCTTGCTACATATAGCTTATCGCAATTACAGTATGACTAAGTTTTTACTTGAAAATGGAATTAACGTTAATCAGAAAAATTACAGAGGAAATACAGTTTTACATAGATCAGTGACCAATGATTCAGAAGGGCTTAAGTTTTCAAAGTTGTACATATCCTATAGCGCTGATCCAAACATAAAAAATATCGATAATCAAAGTGCAATGGACTTTGCTCGCTTACATAGAAATGCTGCATCTAATTATTTATTAGGCAAATACAATACAGGTAACAGCAAGCTAGTTCGTAAGTGGACTACTGACGATGTCAATAATTATGAATTTAGTTGTACAAATGGAAAGAGTGTATATATCCGAGCAGAAAGCCACAGCATGGACATTATTAATTATACTAATGGGTATGGCTACACATCTACAGATATAAACAAAGCTGTGTCAAACGCATGTAAAAACTAACTTTTAAGTAGTCTCATCTTTGTTCATCCACTATGAGAAACTGAGGACTTTAATTGAAGTTAAAGAAAGAGGCTTGACTATATACCGTCATTTTGTGTAGTTTTATGTGGTCCGCATTTATAAACTGATGGTACTTGCTTTTTTCACAGTTTTATTCTTTTAGGACACTCCATTTGTGGAGGCCCTCTACCCAAGGGTCAGAAGATTTGGACAATTGAAGTAGGTCCAATAATAGTATTGGACCTACTTTTGATTGAGATTAAATTAGGCTTTTATAAGTTTATAACTTATCACGAAAGCAAATCAGATTACTTACATATGAACACTTGATCTTTGCCCCTCTTTTTTGCTTGATAGACAGCTTCATCCGCATGTCTAATTGAGGCAATAATAGTTTCGTTATAATTCAACTGACTAATACCTGCAGAAAATGTAAAGTTCACCTTAGCATTTAAGTAAACTATGGAGCAGTCATGAACAGATTTTGAAATTCTCTCCAATACTTCTTTTGCTTTATCAGAAGTTAATCCTTGAAAAGCGATGACAAACTCTTCTCCACCTAAACGACAAAAAAGATCACTTTTTCGCAATGATGACTTTACAATTTCTGCGAATTTACGAAGAACTAAATCACCTGCCTCATGGCCAAATTTATCGTTTATTGATTTAAAATTATCAAGGTCTATCATTGCAAAGGATAAAGGTTGTTTCTCCCTTACATGTTGATTAAAAATTACATCTATAGATTCGAAAAAGAATCTTCGATTATGAACACCCGTTAACGCATCTTTAAAGGCTAAAGTCTCAAGCTTCTTCTCAAGTTTAGCTTGTTCTCGCGCCATAAATCGATATGTACAACAATCCGCTAAAACTTCTGTGAAATGAACCTCTTCTACCGACCAGTCTCTAGATTCACCTACTTGCTCGCAACATACAACTCCAATTGGAAACCCTTCTTTAAAAATTATTGTATCCAACATTGACTTAATGTTCTGAGGCTTGAGGTAATCATCGCAAAAGCTCTTGGTTCGTTCATCTGTTTCTGCATCATTGACAACTATTGAGTTACCAAAAAATATTGCAGAAAAGTATTCTGGATGATTTTTTTTCTCGATGATTGGAGGTTGTGGTGGAACTTCCGTAAAGTACCACTCAGAATTCAAAACACACTCCAAATATTTACCATCTTCAATCATCCAAATTGAAATTCGACTTACATCTAAAGCATTAAGCCCCAAAAGGATAATCTCTTTCATGAATAGATGTGTATCGGTGAGTAAATTCTCTCGCTTAGATGCAATTCTTCTTACTAAATTTGAATTAGCCACTAAACAACTTTTATCACTAGCCATTTGATTCATAATATTTTAAATACTTCATTTTTTAAAATTAGCATAAATAAATTGGGTTATATAAACTTTTAGAATGAAATTTGACAACAATTAGTTTAGCTCCTATATTAAATATGAATTTCATAAATTCTTCATTTAGTAGATTCCCAAATATTATCAATACCCAAGCACACAAACTCACCTTCATCCCTTCGTTTGTGTGCTTTTACATTTCTCCTAATCTAAATGCCAAGTAAGCTTTATGGTAAATAATATTAATTTTTTTCTGGATTTTATCTATCTGCTCGCGTTTCTGAGAACTAGTTAATTGCCTACTATCATTAATAGCACTCTTGGCTTTGGTTAATTTTGATATAGAGCGCTGAACCTTTGCTAATCCTGCTCTAGAACGAAGTTTGCTTCCATCATCTTCAAGCAGTTCCTTAATACGAGTAGTATCACCA
This sequence comes from Pseudoalteromonas shioyasakiensis, assembly GCF_019134595.1. Lineage (NCBI taxonomy): Bacteria > Pseudomonadati > Pseudomonadota > Gammaproteobacteria > Alteromonadales > Pseudoalteromonadaceae > Pseudoalteromonas > Pseudoalteromonas shioyasakiensis. The sequence goes on from NZ_CP077770.1 coordinate 2,182,005, forward strand.
AGCTCCATAGCTCGTTTATAACTTCCATAGGCTTGATTAGCAGCATCAAGCGCATCATAGAACTCATTTGCAAACTTAGTGTTCGATTTAGGTGTATCACCTTGGTAAAAAGATTTAATCACCGGGTATCTATTAAGTGGTGTTTCAGCATTAACCTTACCAATGGCCTGTCTTGCAATCATATCGCTGACTCCAAGAACATAGCTCCCCATCGTACCGGTATAACCTAAAATCACATGCTCAATTTTCTTAGGTGACCAACCAAGCGTTTTGCCCAATGCAATTGCGGTGTCACTAGTGAAAGCACTGTAACGGTCTTGGGCTTGTTTATTTTGATCTGCCATGCCTTCAATAGGTGCATCTCTAAAGAATGAACGGTTTAATGACGTTTCAACAAGCGGCAGTATAAATTGGGGTGTAGGGTTTAATGCCATCGTTGTTAGGGCTGCATGCATTAATGACTTTTGCAGATCCTTGCTGCTCTGGTTGCCCGCGGCGTAGTTAAACAACCTCTCTGGAATGGTGCCAAAAATCACGCCTAACTCAAATGGCTTAGGAATGCGCCAATGATCATCACCAGAAAAGAAATGCCAGTTAGCGTCTTTATCCCAATCAGGTAATGCCTGGTAACGTTCGTCATCATCATTATACATAGCTAACGCAAGACTAAACGCTGCGACTTTAATACCTTTCATTGCTAGTTCACGACTGAGCACTTTAACTAATTGATCATCACCTTGTGCTTTAGCCGCTCTGACAAGTTTACTCATGCCTTGTAATCGTGCGTTAAAGAATGGCAATACATCAACCATGAAATTAATTGTCGTAAAATTACCTTTAAGGCTGTAATCCATTAAGTCTTTCGCTTCAAAAGCTGCTTGTCGCTTACTTTTGTTGTTTGATAATGCCGCTTCATAAGTGCTTAACCGGTTGGCATTCTCAACCTTGTCGCTTATATTCCGGTATGTCTCTAGTAACTGCTTACCGTTGGTCACTAAACTGCCTAGATAAGTATTTATATCGTTCTCAGATAAACCTTTCTTTGCTAATGCTCTACGAGTTTGCTGTGCGGCAGCTTCTGGATCTGCCCCATGAATATAACCACCTTGGAAGGCTGCTCCACTGAATATAAGGTCCCGGTACGCTTCATCTTCCTTAAACGCTTTTTTCAAACCTTTAACGCTGTCTGCAGCGAATTTGAACCCATCTTTATTGATCATCCAAGCATGCGCCGCATCACGAATAAAGTTCTTTGCAATAAAGTCAGGTGATAATGTGATACCTGCAGTTAAAAACCTTTTTGCGCTACGGCCGATTTTATTAACGATGTTCTGGCTGCCAGAACTGTTCACTTGAATAAGTGAACGCATGAGAGCAGGATCACTAACTAAGTAAGCTTGTGGCTCACCGTTTATCATAACCCGTACTTTACTGTTTCGATTCAATTCTTCTTGCGTCATGCTTTTAGCATCATCGCTTTTTTCATGAATCATAAAGTCAGTGCCATCAAGGTTTGATACGACTTCCTGCATCGCTTTGTTCTTGAGTGATGCTTCTATTAAAGTACTTTGGCGAGTGATGATGTTCTCTAATAGGTCCTTGGTAGATTGTTTGCCGCCCTTAAGCTCTTTAATTTGTGCTGACTGGCCTGCAATACCTTTGCGTGTGTGAGGCTCGACAATAGAACGTTTGATTGCATCCATTTCTGGATCAGTTTCACCCATATCTCGGAAAAATGGGACATAGTATTCTTCATCGAATGACTTGCGCTGTTGCGTATTAATGAGCCCTGCACCTTGAGCTACATCGAGAATAGCTGAATTGATTTTATTGTACTCGGCTCTAACCTCTTCAAAGAGTTTTTCTTTTCCTTTCGCTAGTGACTTGAGTTCTTCAATATCAGCTTTTGATAAATTATTTTCTCTTCCTTGTGCCTTTAATCGCTCAGCTCTGTGAGCCCCCATCCACGCTAACCAATCATTTAGATCGTTTTGAACCATACTAAAAACTTCGAGTAAGCCTTTCGTGTTTTCTTTGCGTTGAATGATCCCGTCTTTCCATTGCGGCGCACCGTAATTAAATACACCGTGTAAAACGTCAGAAACCCCTGCAGCCAAACGTGCACTTACATAGCCTTGTTTATTGGGATCAGTTACACCAATCGCCTCTTCAGCTTGCTTAATGCCTGCAAGTCCATCAAAGATGCCTTCGTTTAAACGGTTCCAAAATGGAGCGCTCTTTAAAGTCTCCATAACTTCAGCCGTTCGCTCTTTCGCTTTATCTGACAAGGTTTTCTGAACACTTTCAGTTAAGCCCAGCTTTTCTTTGGCAGTGCGTTTATCAGCAGTCGTCGTTTGACTAAACTTATTCCCCGTCTGGCTGTATGCTAACTCCCCTATTGAGTCGGTGTATGGAGCACTTTTCGATTTAAAACCTTTAACAATACTGTGCAGCATTTCGCGCATATGAGTAATTTCATCATCTTCACGATACATAATACCGGCTTTATCAAGCTGTGCTTTTAGCCAACGCTTTAATGCCTGCCACCAATACTTAAGCTCACCTTTACTAGGCTCATTTTCAACAAATCGTGCAAAGATCTCTTCTGCTTTAATGTCATCACTGGAATCCCAATAGTCTTTATTGGCATCTTTCCAATATTGTTCAAAAGCTTTTCGGCCCTTCGTTTTCTTTATGCGATTTAAGAACTCTTGATGTGCTTTCTTACCTATAACAGTGTCTAAACCACCATGGGCGATAGTTTCATGTGCTAAAGTTCGTTTTAAATCTGATTCGCTTTCAATATTCTCTGCTATTACATAGACCGTTTTAGTTTTATCGTTATAAGCCCCCTTAACGATTGAGTCACTTAAACTCATACGCCATAGCTTCTCAGCATCGTTAGTTGATTCGAGTACATGAACATTAATTCCATTGGCGCCATTCAAAGATTTAATGAAACTATTTGCTGTTTTTTCAGCATCACCTTTTGCAATGCCTTTAGGCTTTTCTTTTGCATTAGATTTAGAGAAGAACTTGATCCCTTCAGGCGTTTCTTTATGTTCGATTGTGTCAAACAATGCTTGATAGGCTTCATTGATTGGGGTTTGCTCTGAACTCAATGGATAAGGGAATGTATTGCCATCTTCAAAACCAAGTGACTCCGCCGCACTCCAAGCTTCATCACTAACTACATTTGCTAAATATTCGTTTTTGATTTTGCCTTTATTCAACTTATCGATTATGAATGTCTCAAATGAACGTGCTGTCATTTCAACATTTGTAGACCAATACTTTTTAGATTTACGTTGATCTAACTTTAATGACCGGCTGGGTAAATCGCTTGCATTAATAACATTTCGTACCCTCTTAAACGCTTCAGCCATTTCTGGACGAACTTCATCGCCTTTTAAGTGATATGGTGACTCTGTAATAAAATCTGAGCCGCTATGTTTTTGCCTGCCAAAATAATTATCAAGTGCATGCCACCATTCATGAGCAAGGGAACCTGAACCCGACTTCTTAGTTAAGTTAATAACCATGTTGCCTGATTCGTAATGTGCTGCTGCGGGCTCTTTGCCCCCCGTTCCTCTGGCACCAAATGCAAGGCCAAGCTGACCATTTAAACTAAGCGCTTTCGGTGGCACATCTATCGCTTCTGCTAAATCCATCAATGCATCATATGCTTGGTTGAGATCCTTTTGTCTCTTACCCTGTTCAACCCAATTCCCAAATTCCACACCACGAAACCCAAATGCTTCAGTAAACGTACCTGGTGTAACATTATCAGAGTGTCTTTCAGGTCCTGTTCGTTCCACATTCACAGGCTTACGCATATTCGGTGTGGACTTTAATTTCTGCAACTTCTCTTCAACTGCATCTCTGTTAGTACTTAAATGCTCTCGAGCTTCGCCCGGTGTTTTGAAGTCTTGAATTTTTAATACACCACTCGCACCCTTCCAGCCCAAATACACTTGGCCGGTATACCTGTCACGAAACACATTTATTTTGGAATGTCTTGCTTGTCTATTTGTTGATTGACTCTCAATCTTAATTATTTCAGCTAACTGCTTTTGAGCTTCTTCCAATGTCTCAACTGCATTATCTAAGCTTATACGGCGACCTTGTTTTTCAATAGTGTAAAAAGTTTTAGCTGGCTTGTGTTCTTTGCCATTGAACAAGCTATATTTGGCAGAACGTATGCGATATTTCGCCGCCTCTTTCAGAATTGCAGGGTTCGCATTTGCAATTGTGCCCAAAGCCTCTTTAGCGCCATTTAAAGTACCTTTGCGCATGAAGTGACTAAGTAAGTTAATTTCACTTTCAGGGTCGGCCCCCTCTTTCAAAACTCGATTAATCGATTGCTTAACTTTATCTACATAATCAGCCCAATCACTGACCTTATGACTCAATTTTGGTTTTGAAGGTATGCTTCCTCTAGCCATTGCAATAAAAGTTAATGCTTTAGGATCTGCGCCTTCATCTGACATTTTTTGGTAATCAGGTTGAGGCAAGGCTTTGCTGAGTGGTTTCGATTTTATCGAATCAGATTTTTCGTCAAGGCTTTCTGCAAACCCGCCCCATAAATCTTTACGAGCACCACCTAACTTTTCACCGAAATCTTCAATGACTTCTGAATCAATTGTTTGCTTTCTTTCCTGTTCGCTAGGCACAGAAAAGCCGCTCTGTGGCGGCTCTGCTTTTTGCTCTGGTGTCTTGTCAGAAATAGGCGGCTCATTGTCTTTTATGCCGAACTCTTTTCTTAACTCGTTATAAGCCTGCCGATTAATACTTTCAGGTGTGTCAGAATTAAACCGCTGATAAGTTTCAAAAGGCTGTTCTGCGAAGGCTTTATCAACAGCAGACTCATACCCTTCATCTAGTTTTTTCATAGCAGCTTCATAGCCAGGTGAATCTTTTTTAAGACCTTGCTTTTTAGCTTCAGTTTGAAGCCATTTCCGTTTAGATGTTTTCAGGATTGGTGGCAGTTCGTTTGTTTGTTCAAGGGATACCGGGTCTTTTTCAATTGATTTACCAGTGTTGTCCTGAGTTTCAGTACTCGGCATTTCTTTTGCCAGTGGCACTAATCGCTCTATTGGTGCATCTAAACGAATTATTTTAACAGGCTTATTCTTTTCACTAGCAGCTAACCATTGGTGGTGACCATCTAATATATGGTTATCATTCGACACTAAAATCGAACTCTCACCGCCTTCGTATTCTTTAGCTTGTGTAACTTTGTTAGGTGAGAACTCGGCTTGTGTTGGTTTTAAAGACTGTGCTGAAACTTTATCTTGCTTGTGCTCAATGCCTCTCGCTTTCATAAAGTTAACCATGGCACCACGATTTTCCGCCTTAATTTGTGGCATTTCAGCACGCGGTATTTTTTTAGTTTGGCTTTGTGGTGAAAAAGCCTGCCATTCAGAATCTATCATTTCGCCTTTAATGTTGGCCTGTTGTCCTGTGGCTTCTTCTGATGCGGGCTCAGTGCCCTTACCTTTATTTTGAGCGGGACTTTTAATCGTCCAACCAAAACCATTATCAAAGGAAACTGCTTTAGTTTTATCGCCAGCTCTACGTGCTGCACGCGCCTCTTTGCTTAACAATGCATCGCGTTTGCTTTTAAACGGTTGTCCGTCCTTTTGAACGTTTACACCACTTTGATCACCTGAAAAAGTTATATCTTTTTGTTCAATGCCTTCTGATTGCGCGGAAAGATCTGCAGCAAGGTTTTCAGGCCCTTGATGATCCGCTGTTTCTTGTGATGTTGGAAGCATAGCCTGCTCTGGTTCTGCAGTTCCTTCGATTGGTGCCTTTTCTATCCCTTGCCTGTGCTCAGGCTCAGCTTCTAAGTAGTCACCTTCATACGTGTACTTAATGGGGCTAAAACGGTCCTCAGGCGTTGGCTCTGTATTTAATCGGGCTTCACTAACTTGAGTCTGGATTGAGGGCGAACCATTGCCCTGCTCAAGATTTCGCAAAGACTCTTGTGTAGGACTAGAGATAAAATCACCATATTGCCCAATGTCTTTGCTAGATTCACCAAAACCAGCCTGTCTCGCTGCAGTGGGTGTGTCATAATTCACATCTCTTTCTGCTTCATTTTCACCTGGATTAGTTGTCACATTTTCATTAGACGTAACCTGCTCAGGTAATGGCTCTGGTTGTGATGCTGCATTAAATAAATCGTTATCTATACCAAACTTTTCTTTCATCGTTCGAGCAACAATTGCCGAGGCTTCAGCATCAGTAAAACCTTGCTTTTTAGCTGCTTCAAACTGATTCACTCGCACCATATCAATAGCTTCGTCTTGAGGTACGCCCGAGTCAACTAAGCTATCAGCACTATTCTTCACGACCTCAGCCGTTCTTTGCTGATAGCTCAGTGCTTTTTGAGTTGCCTCAGAGCCAGTTCTAACTATACCCCCAACAACCAAGCCGCCTACAAAAGCCTCATCCAATTTTTCAAACTCATCCAGACTTTTGCCAGCACCCCACTGTGCTAACGCTTCCTGACCGGTCTCTGTTACGCCTTCACCAACAGCACCTTTTAATAGCCGTTTTGCAATGCTTGGATCACGCACAACTTCAGTTAATTCACCTTTACCATATCGCTTTGCTGTCTCAAGAACTCCATCTCTTAAAATGTCTTTGCCTAGTTGTCCCATGCTAGCTTTAATGCCAAGTCGTTCAAGCAGCATTTGACCAGCACCTGAAACAACTGCGCGTGTTGCATCTTTTTCACCTTCAGGCTGTTTTTCGTAAGCTTCTTGTGCAAGGCCGCCGGCCATACCAAAAGCACCTACACCTGTTGCAGCTCCCGCCATGTAAGGAATAGAGCCTGCGGTTAACTCACCTGCATAGCTCGCAAAGTCACTTAGGCTATCAATGTCTTTATATGATTTAACTGTAGGCTCATAGCTATTTTGTTCTTCAATATTTCTGTCAATGCCTTCTTGAGCCCATTTCGATAATGAACCTCCTTGACCTATAGCTCTGCCTAATGAATTTGTTTGATCTTCTTTAGGTTTGCCAACATCTGTGAAACCTTTTACAGCTCGGTAACCTAACTCTTGTAGCTTATCAACACCTGCACCAAATGATGCAGCTATTCCACTCTCTGTCTGTTCTTCAGCAAATGGATCTATAAATTCAATTTCTTTCTTAGTGAATGGGTCTATTATTTTATTGCTCATTTGATAAATACCCTTGCTGAATTGCAATTTGAATGGCTTGTTGTTCTGACAAGTTTTTATTAGCTTCCATAAATTTAGCAATCACTCCTTTTGCATCTACACCATCAATATGACTTGTGTATTTGACTGTTCCCGCTTGCTTTTTATTTGATTTTTCTGGAGAGCTACTTTTCCCGTAGATGCTGTCTAATTGTTCCATCTGCTTTTGAAACTGAGTCTCTACACCTGCGATCGCCTGTTCTTTCGCTTCTCCTTCTAATGGAATAGGCGCCCCTTTTCCAGATTCAACATCTGCTAACGCTTTTGCCTTGGACTCAAGCAATTGCATCTTAGCTTTTCTATATTCAGCTTCTTTGGCGTCATTAGCTTTAGATTGAGGGCTGGTTCGAATGCCCATATTCGCATTCAATTGCATACCAAGACGATCGTAATACTCTGGCCGTTCCATCATATCTGCCATTGTCGCAGCAGAATTGATAGTTCCGATAAGTTCTTTTGGTGTGAAAGTTAGAACAGGATCATCGCTTTGTGATGTTCTGCCTTTAGTCATTGGTTTGACTTCTTTAGAGCCGTTTTCATATGTAACTTCTAAAGCTAATGCAACACGGCCTTCTTTATCTTCAACAGGCACAAAACCAGCGAAATTAACATCTGCGATTTTTGCACCGACTAACTTATCAAAATGTCCAACAGATGAATTAATTTTCTCTTTGAAAACGTTATTGAATAACTTGATTGAGTCGGGTTCGTTTACTTTAGAAAGTTGGCCCGTTTTGATTGCTTCTCCCATAACACTGTGTAGTTGCTTAACGCTTTCACGTAAAGCGGGATCTGTATATCGCCTTGGATCTTTCGTTGGATTTCGCTTAAATACTTCTTCTAATGCTTCTGGTACTTTCCCGTATTCACGAAAAGCTTGCCAACCTAGCGCTATATCACCTTGATCTTTTTTCCAAGTATCTTGTTGAGTTTGGTAATTTTGCTGCCATGTAGTTTCAGCTGCACGCTGTTCTATAGATTTATTACGATAGTCATTCATTGACCTAAGCGTTGCATTTCGATGTTCATTGTTTAGCTTGGCCTGCTGATTTCTAAATGCCACATCTTCTGCACGCTCTGCTTTTCTTTGCTTGTCTAAATCAGCACGTCTCATCTGTTCTTGCTGATAGCGTTCCTCATTTCGCTTATCTAAATCACTTAAACGCTGTTCATTGAATTGACGCGACTGATGACGCTCCATCATGTTGAAGCCCTTTAACGCACCATCTACGAATGCACCTGCCATAACTCCCCCTTATAAAGAACCTGCAGCAAAACCAATTACAGCACCAATAGCAGTGCCCCAGCCTGGCATTATCTGTGTGCCAATCATTGCACCGGTAGCCGTGCCACTCATTTGCGAATTTTTTTGCGCCTGATCAGCTTGGTCATTTGCTATTTCTCGGTTTTGCTCCATATCTGAGAGCGTTTTGAGTGACTGAGTCGATTTGGCCTTAGTGCTTTGGCCTGCGTTCATAATTGAATAAGACATTAGACGTTTCCTATATCAGCAAGCGTGCTTGTAGCACCACCTTGACCGGTTAGTATTTTGTTTTGCAGATCATCAACTGAACTGCGTGTTTCATTATTCACAGATGCCGTTGTGAGGCTTTTGAGCAGGTTGTTATTGTTATTATCTTGCTTGCTGTTTGCAGCGTTAACACCAAAGCGTGCTAGCTGCCGATCCTCGCTTCCTTTAGCAATCTTGAAGTTGCTATCAATGTTCTGCTGATTTCTTTCAAGCTGTTCTGTTAATAGCGAATCATCCGTTGCTAACGAAAATAATTTTTCTTGCACAGGAAGGTAGCGCTTTTTGTAATCTTCGAATTGTTGGCGAGTTAAATCTGCTAACGCATCTTGATAGCGTCCTGTTCGAATTTGGCCTGAATCAACTGAATAAAGATCAAATGGGTCATCTGTTGCTGCTGGTGTATCTGCCATGGTGTTATCTCCTAAGTTGTTCTTGTTGCGTTGATATTGCTATCGTCGAGCAAGCTACTGTTATTCGTTGCGTTATAGGTGATTGTGTTGGCATTGTTTGCATTTACAGCGGGCTGATTCTTGTAATAACTAGCCCCTGCACCTGCAATCGCACCAGTAGCGCCAAGTAAGTTTTCACTTTGCTGTTGTGAGATGTTTGCATCATTGAAGGCTTTACGCTGTGAGCTTTGTGCAATGTCCGTTAGAGTAGCCGTTGCTTCTTGAGATTGACCTTGGCCCATTGCCATTACATTGCTCATTTTGTCTATATAGCGTTCTTGGCCTGCTACCTGTGAACGTGCTGTAGTGTCACTTGATACAACTGATTGCTTGTCACTTAAGTCGCTTAACGTGCCTTTAAATTTGCCTGAATTTGGATTCACTCCACTCGCCGCTAAATTTGTGGCAGTGTTTGTCCTTGCACTAGTGAATGCTTTTTGACTGCCAAGGTTTGCACTTTCAGCAATGTCTGAATAAACAGTGTCATCGTTCGCTTCTTTAGCGTCATCAATCACCATGTTTTCAAATGGGACTATGCTATCTTGGTAATAGGCCCACTCTTCTGCATAGACTTTTGCGAGTTCTTTCTCGTACTCAGTCTCTTTAATATCCCCGCCTGATTTACTCATGCTTTACAAACCTCTAAAAAATGCCGCCAGACAACTAAACCATCACGCACACAAAATCGCCGCCAACCATAAGCCGGTGCAACTTTATTAAAACCTTTGCGTGCTGTTGAAAACTCTATGAAGGATGCCCGGCCACATTTGGCAAGGCGAATGATGTGATAGAGATACCGGTTGATTGCATCGCCCCCATGACAGGAAGCAACACACACTTGGATATACTCATGTTTCATTTGTGAACGCGGCCTCAAAACAACGAATCCATCGGGCGCTACAAACAAAAAAGCCCACTCATTTGAGCAGGCTTTATCTATTTCATTGAACAAGTTGGGTTCGTTCGCCGTGTTACCTATTCGCGTTATTGGCTCTTTAAGCCTGTCACGGTGGTTGGCCCATGACACACACTGCAGATACGATTTGTCCATTATGTAAAAATACTAACCTATATTGGGGGGTTTTGCTATTAACTAATCGTTGAGCCATCTTTGAAGGTTTGGCAGATAATACTTTGCGCCGGTGCGTTAACTGTCTGCGTTCCTTCAGTTGATGTTTTCTTGATTTTCAATGTTACTGTTCTGCTAGAGTTCGCTGGTATTGTTGCCGCTAATGTTTTGGTTACCGCAGTTCGCGTTCCATCATCACCACTGAAAGCATGCGTATAGGAGTCTTGTGCACCACTAAAACCAGACACATACAGCAATACCTCTGCTTCGGGCGCAGCGCTGAACCCATGACTGCCTATTAGTTTGATGCCACTAACAGTGACACTACGGGCAAAAGGCAAGCTTGAAATTGTAAAACTGATTACGGTGTATTCTTGGCTGTGTATTGTCGCATTTACATTAGATGATGTTTTCACTCTTAAGTCAGTTACGTCACCCTCTATGTTTGCAGCGTAAACTGTTCCAAAGAAACTCGCATTATTACCAAACAGAGTATCAATGTAAGCTTGATTAATTTGTGCGCTTCCAATCGCGCCATTGGCGATATATGTGGACACATTTGAACTTAGAATTTTACTTAGTCCTGCGAAAGGACCAAGTGTCGGTTTATTGCTCAAATCTGTGTAGCTAACAGAGTTCTGAGTAGCTAATGCCCCGAGTCCGTCGACTTTAGAAGCATCAATTAAAACCCCGCCATTGGTGTCCGATGAAAAAACTGTGTTACCAGACTGGTCGCGAATAGTGACTCTCTCAAGAATGCAACTTATTGCCTTCATGGTACCATCGGGCGACATAGAGAAATTACCTGTACGCGCGCCATTGGATTTGTTGTAGTTAATCGATGGGGTTTTCAACTCTGAACCTATCAATACTCTGTCAGCTAATAAGCTATCGGTTACTAAGCTTTGTATGTAAGCATCATCAATGACAGCTTCACTTATCACTGTTTGTCCATCAACAACTGCAAAAACAGGTTTTAACCCATGAACACCATCACCGGTGGAGTCTTGCACAATTGCAAACCGGTCAGCTTCAACTGAGAAAATAACATTCTGACCGTCATTCACTAAACCAAACCCACCAGACACACCATTTACATACGTTTTTACGCCCCATAGAGCACTAAACTCATCTTGATTATTTGCAACCGTTTGGCTTAGTGTCTCTAAGCTTGCACCAAGACTATTGCCATCCTTATCTTCAATTTCAGATTTTAATACAGTATTAGCAGTGCTAATTGCTGAGTTAGTTTGAGCCTTTGTGAAGTAGTTCTGATAAAGGTCTGCCCCCAAACTATTACCATTAGGGTTTTCTATCTGAGACTTTAATTGTGTTACCGCTGAACTGATTGCAGAGTCTGTTGCCGACTCAGTGTAATAATCATTTATTAGCGTGCTGTTCACTCCATTAATCGCACTATTGAGAGTGTTTTCAACTGAGCTTATAGCGCTATCCGTTTCTGATTTTGTATAGAAGTTACTATTTAAAATTGCACCAATACTGTTACCGTTAGGATCTTCTATTTGTGACTTAAGTGCTGTGGTTGCACTACTTATCGCTGAGTTAACGTCCGTTTTAGTAAAGTAGTTATTATATAAATCTGCTGCAATGCTATTGCCATATGGATTTTCAATTTGAGATTTTAATTGGTTTGATGCTTGAGTGATTGCATTCGTTGTATCAGTTGCTGTCAAATACTCATTAAGTAGTGTTGCACCAATGCTATTGCCGTTAGGATCTTCTATCTCTGATTGTAATAAAGAGATAGCGTTAGAAATTGCGGTGTCTGACTCTGTTGCTGTACGGTAACTACTTGCAAGCATCGCACCTATGCTGCTCCCTTCAGGATCTTCGATGCTAGATTTTAACTGTGTTACAGCATTACTTATCGCAGTGTCAGTATTCGCAGCGGTGTAATAGTCGTTAACTAAAGTACTCGCATTGTTTTGAATTGCACTATTTAGGGTTGTTTGTACTGCAGAGATTGCCGAATCAGTTTCAGTTTTCGTGTAATAATCAGTGCTCAATACTGCAATTACACTATTGCCTTCGGGATCTTCTATTTCCGCTTTTAATGCTGTTGTCGCTTGAGAAATGGCAAGATTTGTCTCTGTCGTTGTTAGGTAGCTATTGAATAGCTCTGCCCCGACACTATTACCTTCAGGATCTTCAATTTCGGCCTTTAATTGATTAGATGCTTGAGCTATTGCACTCGATGTATCTGTTTTTGTGAAGTAGTCATTAAATAAAGTTGCACCTAAGCTATTGCCCTCAGCATCTTCGATTTGTGACTTAAGCAGTGAAGAGGCATTAGAAATTGCCAAGTCAGTTTCAGCAACCGTTCTGTAACTATTTACCAATAAGGCGCCTATGCTATTGCCTTCAGGATCTTCAATTTCAGATTTCAAAGACGTTGTAGCCGAAGCAATGGCACTATTTGTATCTACTGAAGTTAAATACTCGTTGGCTAACGTTGCACCTAAACTTGTCCCCTCGGGGTTTTCTATGTCGGTTTTTAAAGCGGTTGTAGCTGTTGCAATTGCTGATTCAGTATCAACTTTCGTAAAGTAAGCGTTAGCAAGGGTGGCCCCAATACTGTTGCCATCAGGATCTTCAATTTCTGTTTTTAAGTTTAAGGTTGATTGGGCTATCGCTTCATCCGCTGAAGCGCTTGTATAGTAATTATTAGCAAGATCAGCTTTTGTGTTTTCAACTTCGCTTGATAATGCAGTATATTGACGCGCCCTACTTTGTGACTCATTACTAACAACTACACTCAAACTATTTATTTGTGATGTGTTTTCATTAAACGCTGCATTGAGCGTTTCAGAGTCTTGCGCTAGTGCCTCTTGCTTATCAGCTACAGTATTCTGTTTAGTGATTATATCTGATTCAGATTCCCGTCGAATCTGCTGAGCCAAATCGTTAGCGAGCGCATTCTCAATGGCTGCCAAGGCTGCATCATCACTTAATGTCTCCCAAAATTCAAAACGTGCATTAAGCTGTGATTGCCTTTGCGAATTGGCGCTATCAATGTCACTTTTAGTGTAGAAATTGTTAAACAAGGTTGCGCCAACACTATTACCTTCTGGATCTTCAATTTGTGTTTTTAAAACAGTATTTTGCTGCGCAATTGCTGAATTAATTTCTGTCGTTGTTAAATAATTATTTTGCAGCGTTGCATCAATGTTTTGCTCTAACTGTATATCACCAGCTGAAATCAAGTTCTCGAGCTGCGATGAAAGCGTTTGTGATGCAGTCGAAATAGCGCTGTTGGTTTCAGCCTGAGTAAAGTAGTCATTAGCTAGTAATGTGTTTACGGTGTTTAAAGTGCTTGTGTCGCCTTCTTCTAGTTGTGTTGAGAATGATGCTGCTAATTGATCACTAGCATTTGAAATAGCCTCATTAACATTGGAAATGGTGTAGTAGTTATTTGAAAGCGTCGAGTAAATATTTGACGTGATCTGGCTCGTTTCATCTTCAATGACTTGGTTTAAGCTTGCTTCAAGATTGTTGGTCGCAGCTGTAACAACTTCATTTACGCGAGTTTTTGTGTAGTAGTTTGTTGAAAGATTGCTGTTTAAGTTTTGAATTATGATTTGATCATCGGCTTCTATCTTCGCTTTTAACGAAGAGTCCAATGCATTGGAAGCCAGCGATATTGCTTCATCCACACCAGCAATAGTGTAGAAGTTATTAGCAAGATTACTTTTGACATCATTTAATTCACTCGTTAATTCTGTCTTTGAAGCCGCAATCGCCGTTTCTGTATCAACTTGCGTTAGGTAATCACTAAATAGCGTAGCCCCTAGACTAGTACCTTCAGTATCTTCTATTTCAGACTTTAAAATTTGTAATGCATTTGCTCTTGCTTGCTCTGTTTCAGCCTTTGTTGAATACTGTGTGTTCAACAAACTCGTTATAGCATGATCACCCTGATTAATTGCAGCATCGAGTGTTGTGGTTGCCTGTGAAATAGCTTGGTCAACATCCGCTGAAGTATAATAATCCTCTGCAAGCTCTGCCCTGATACTTGATGCTTCAAAATCTATATTAGTAGTAAGCTGGGTGGTGACTTGACTAATAGCACTATCAACTTCTGTCGATGTATAGTAATTGTTCGCAATATTGGCACCAATACTATTGCCTTCAGGATCTTCAATTTGAGATTTTAAAGTCTGCCCTGCTGTTGCGATAGCTTGATCAGTCGAAACTTTGGTGTAGTAATCATTGAAAATAGTCGCACCAATACTTGTCCCTTGTGCGTCCTCTATCTCTGATTTAATTTGTTGAGTAGCAAGCGCAATTGCTTCATCTGTTGTGGCTTTCGTGTAGTATGTGTTTTCAATTTCACCAGATAAAGACAATCCACTTTCTTCAATTTCAACCCGTATAGACTCGGCTGCAGCAGCAATAGCCTGGTTCGCCTCAGTCACTGTTAGAAATTCAGATTCGATACGGGCTGTCATGTTCTCTAATGATGATTCAAACTCGATGATCTTAACTGTGTTGTTCTGCCAGTTCTCATCATTAACGAGTGCGGCATCAATTAGCTGACGTGCTAACGCATCATTTGTGATCTCAATCGCTTCGGCACGTTCTTTTGCAGAAATAGAAATACCTTCAATGTCAGATACTGTGCCTGTAAGCAAATCTAGTGTGTTATTTAGAGCTGCAATATCACCATCAACAATCTCAGAAATAGAATTTGAGATACTTGTTATGTTCGTGAATTGATTGTCGATATCAACTCGCGCAGCATCAATGTCCGTTCGAAACTGGTCAAAGTCAATTGCCAGTAGTCCATTAACACGCGTATCAAGATTCGGAATAACATTTTCTGTAATATTCGATATACGCGCATCTAAATCTGGAATGCTGTTGTTAATTGCATCATCAACTCGCTGATTTAAATCCGGCAATTGAATCGATGTAATTTGTTCTACACGGTCATCTAGATTAGGTATGCTATTGTTGATGATGTTATCGACACGGCTATCAATATTCGGTATCTCTGTTATCGCACTATTTAGAAATTCACCTAAGTGCGAAAGCTCAATCAAACCGCCTATTTCATCAAGAATAGTGGAGGCTGATTCTTTTGTTTCGACCTCAATACCCCTTGAGCCCTGTGTTGGCCCTATCACATCAACGACATTTACGAACCGGATCCAATAGTAATACTTGCTCCCCATATCCACCGAGTCAGAAAAGACGTTTGTAACTTCTGTGGCTATGCGTACTGCTTGTGAGAAATCATCTGTATCAGCTCTTAATACTTCAGCATACGCGTGCCCTTTATAAGTTGGTGCATCCCATTCAATAGCGATGAATGTAAAGCCACCTCGTCCAATGACGTTTATTGGTTTATGAGGGTTTTCAACAAGTGGCCCTGTTGGGGGCAGTGGTGAGTCATCATTTGAGCTATTTGAGTTTCTGATCAACGCTTCTCGTTTTAGCGCATCTAAATTTACTAGGTCCTTGTATAAAAGAGCACGGTTTTCACCACTTCCTCTTTGGCCGGTTAATAGCTCTACGTTTTCAGTTAATGCTGTTTCAGTTTGCTTTCCACCTTGTCGCCCTATACCCGGGAAATCACTTTTGCGCAGACGTTTAGCCATTAAGCAGTCACCTCTCGCATTGTTGTCGCGATTGATACGCTATGAACAGTCCCTTTGCCATAGACCTCAAACGCCCATGAATCTCCGCGTGTTGTAGGTAACCTAAATGCCATTTCAGGTATTTCACCCGGTGTAAGATGTAATACCTCAACTTCATCTGCAAAGACTTTAATACCAGACAAGTTCACATCAACACCTTTCACCATGGCACATGAAAAATTAATATCGCTTGCTTCAAAGTCCTTAGAGCGCCAACGATAATCCATCTTAGTCGAACCAGATCCCCATTTTACTAACTCACCGTTCTTGCATAGATACAATGTGTCATCGACTAGATTATTAAACCCGCAATCGGCTGCGTGTTCGAAGTGCCTAAAATCACCTGTTTTAGGGTCAAAAATAAACCCTTTATCTAACGCCGCACCGTAGTATGCTAGATAACGCCCCTCATAATAATAAGCTTCAATTGTATGGGGTTCGTACTCTTGCCACTGTTCACGTGTAATAATTTGCTCTGTGAGCATCGTTAAACCACTCGACGTTAACGCAACAAGTCCGTCCGGGCTTGCATAAATAAATGAGCCATTGACGATAACTGCAGAGCGCGCGCTCACGCATGCTTGCTTGAACTCGAGCTTTTGACCAGACATTGCACTAGGCGTTACACCGCTGAATAAATACGGATAACCTTCAGTTAAAACAGCAAGCGTATTGCCAAGTGCGGCCATCGTTACAATGTCATGCTCGGTTGTTTGTTGGTAATCACTGGGCCAAGCATAGGGTAAGTAGGCTTCACAAAAACAAACTGTACTATCAAAAAATCCTGCAAGAATACCATTTGCCATTGACGTTAAACCGATCATGTTCTCATTCGGCATTTCATAATCGTATGTGTTTAGCGATTCGCCCAGCTCATCACCTTGCACATTATCAATGAAATTTGTTTGAGAAATAGGCAATTCGGCAACGAGTAAGTAATCGGCTGATCCGCCTGCTGTTGCTGTTCTATAAATCCTTCGACGAGTGATATTAGAAAGGTTTACGTTTGGTGGGCTTAAGATTAGTGAGACAGAGGTGTCAGGGTTGTCGGGATATTTAATTTCGACTTTTAATGATGCTTCACCCGGTGGACCTTCTTCACCTTGGCCTGTTACAAATGTATGCGTGTAATAACGAGTTTCATCATCATTCGGGTCAATCTCAGCCCCTTCTTCATTCTCGTCTACGCCTTCAGATACACTACAAGATATTTGTGTTTCTGGTGGTTGAACACCTAACCGGTAGGACGCTGCAGGCATTGTGGCACCAATGAAAATAGCGTTATTTGTCACTTTAGGGTAGCCATCACCTGTAAAATAAACTCGTTGCCATTGATCATCTGCAATCGGACTTGGTACAGCATTCACAACTTTGCTCCACGAAAACCAATGTTGATTTAAGTGTTTGTAAATACTCTTTGTATTACTAGGTAATGTCACACCTGTACTCAAAGGGACTTTAAGCGCTGATAAGTTGCCATTATCAAAATGACAACCAAATGCTTTTGAGGCTGATTCGTTAGGGAGTAAACGCGGGTCGAGTTTAGGCCGTTCACCGGCGAAAGTTTTTACAGTGATTGCAGGCATAGTATTCGCTTTTGAATATTGAAATTAGGTAGGCTTTGGTGAATTATTGGTTGAGCTTGATAACTTTGCTTTCCCATTTGTGAGCACGTTGGCAATGATTATCACCATCAAAAGGTTTTGCCAGTACATCAATTATTCGCATCTGTAAGTAATACCGTTTATCGTTCCTTAGCCGGTAACTTCGTGCCGAAATAGACTCTAAATTAGTGCCATGGCAAATATTGCAGATAGTGATATCAATCCCATATAAGCCATTAAAAGCCCAACGGCAACCAATCACTGTAAATGCCGTTAGCAATATAAACGGCACGATAAAAAAAAGGCCACATAAAATGTAGCCTAATAACGTTCTTACTGTTTTTAAGAAATCCATATTTCACCTATTCAAAGAAAGCCTTTCTAGCCATAACAAATTGCAAGCCAAAGTTTTTAAACTCAGCTTCATCGACCAATGTTAAAACCTTAACGCCCTGTCGCGTTTCCGCATTAAAATTTACAGGGAAGAATTCATTTTCCGATTCAAACTCTTTAGCAAGCTCTAAGGCACTTTTTAGAGCCGATAAACCATTTTGATTCGACTCGTTTAATGACACTTGGACACCTTTGAACTCAATGCCTATTAGCTTATTTATGTGCTTCTGATATGGCTCTAACACTTCTGTAGGCGTCATTAATGGCGGCCTTTCGGGTGCTTCTGGTAGCGGTAATGGCTGAACGTTAATCACCTCACCTTCATCATTTTCATAGGGTTCTGGTAAGTTCGCGTTATGCTCTTCAATCTCAATAAGATCAATTAAATAATTAAGATAAAGTTCAGCCCAATCCCATTGCAGAATTTGTGCATGTAACTCAGCAAACATATCTAAGTTATCTATTTTGCCTTTAGATATGAGTTCTGGAATGTTTTTGGCAATCGGACGCTGTAGTAACGTTGGTAGGCCTTGTTCGTTAACAACAGGGTTTTGCTCAGCGTCGAGCTCAATAAATTCTAAAATAGGGGTAAGATTATTTGACATTTTTAAGCCATCCTATAGGTTCTACACTGCAGGCTGTGCCAACTAAATTCGTATGGCCGTTCTCGTCTAGCATAGTGGTTTGATTATCAGCGATATGAATTTGTTCATCATCACCCCAGTCACCTGCAGTTTCATCATAGGTAAGTTGGGCATAAGCGTAGTGGATAAACGCTTGCTGATCTTTTACTACGTTATAATTTAGGGCTTTAAAACCATCTACCACCTCACTCCCATCAAGAACTAAGGCAGAGTGAAAATTCCCGTAACCAACTCTCTCTGTAGGTGTCAACAAAGAGCTGTCGACGAAACCAAAACTACTTAACTTAAGATTTTGAATAGCACCTTTGTTATAACTTATTGTGCCTGATACACTCCCCACCAAAGAGTATTTCAAAAGCCTTCCCCTTCTTCCATCAGGGGAAAATCCGTCACTACTCGCATATACATAACCTAAGCCATTTTCACCTCCATAAATCTCATGATTATAAGCATCAATAGTTACATTGGCTTTTGTTACATACTGCCAAACAGAAACCCTTGTTGAACTATATGCCCCTGTAACGGCTGAGATCACATAATTGTATGTTGCATCTCCACTGAGCCAGTTAGAACCTTGATCTTCTGTTACAATCTGTCTTTGTGTTGATGTGGGGTTTATACTTGGCCTAGTAAGTTTATATGTTTGAGTTGTGCCATCTGGAATCACAGGATTCCAAGTGCCTAACCACCCCTTATTTAAGTCATTACAAAGAAGTATTTGTGAGGGGTGACCAACAACCTCTGTATGTAAGTATTCATCCGAAACTGAAGGTAATGACCTTAAATCATCTCTATAAATAACTATATTATAAGAGCCTGCTGGGAAGTCATTGGCAATAGAACCTACAACATAGCAAGTTGAATCAGCATCTGTTCTTATTGAGAAAGCTTGCAAAGGATAAACTGCTCCACTTGCTCCTACTATGTAACAGCCACGTATTCCAAGATCTACAGGTCTTCCTGTCGCTGATATACCAAAATCTGACCAATCCGAAAATTCATTACTAAATCTTTGTCCTGATGCGATCAATTTGGTTACTCCACTAGAGTTGATAGCCCCATTTGGAGTAGTTATTGTTCCTACTTTTGTTACACCTAATTTATTTCTACCACGGTAGGTACCAAGTTTAATTTTTATATCAATTTCTTCAAAATCTTCAGCTTCCACCCCCCATGATGAATAACGCATATCTCGACACACACCACCTTGGCCGCTTGCATAGATTGCATCATAGTAACGGTCATCGGATCTGCCACTTCCGGCTGGACCATCTATAAACCCTGAAGTATTGGAAGCACATGGGGTGGGGACTCCACCCGTAGGTTGAAGATCAAATGCCTGGGACTTTTCTGTAGGGACACATGCAGGATCGATGATATCATCCCAAGTTGCACTGCCATTTATGATGTTGTTACCCGACCTGGAGTCTCGCCACTTTGCAGCACCAAGAGGATTTATACTTGGGTGGTATGCTCCTGTATTTAGTCTATTAATAGTGCCGCAAGTTAAAAAATAGCATTGCCCGTTTACACCTTTTGAATTTTTATACTGACTATGTGTAGTAAATACCCCTAAAAAAGGTGAATCATTAGCTGTTGCATAGAACCCTCTATAATGGTTAGCATCCGCACTACCTACAAATGACTCATCACTATCACTAATACCTTTAGCATATACCCTGTCGTATGTGGAAAAACCTAAGATATTTTCTTTATTCTCAATAAAACTCCAATCACCATTACCAGCCCCAGCAAAGCTACGACCAAGTACACACCATTGATAAAACTTACCTGTTGAATCATCAAAATAAATACGGTTGGCGTTGCCTCGATCACTTGCAATAGCAATACGCTGAGCTTCAGTTGCAGTTTGCCAATTTACACCTTTACCTCTGCTTGTTGTATCACCCTTATACCAAGCAAAATAAGTAATAGGCCTTACATTATCATCAACCGTTGCCACACCATTGATACTTGAAGCTAATGATTGAGGCAAACCATCCTTATACACAAAGGGGTCATTATCATTGATTTCTCGCAAAAAGGCTTCAAAACCCCACATATCAACTCGGTCAGTTACTACCTTATTTGTTGCTGTTTCTGCTGCAAATGCAAGAGTGGGGGTTGCATGAGTAACTGATACCCCAGTTGCGCTATCATATGTACGTGTACCATCTTCAGCAGGTGGTAGTTTTATATAATTATGCCTTAAACTTGGGCTTGAATTACCAATACTATTTATCTGAGTAATAACTCCAGCTATATGTATATAAGGATTATCTTCTTTACTATCTCCACCAAGAGGTTGGAGCCCAGAGGCACCTAACCTGAGACCTTCGGACAGTGCGTTAGGTGTCCACAAACCTCTCTGGACAATAGTGGAATAGCTAGAACTAGTATAATGCTTGCCGAGATGCACAAAACCATTGGCTGCATACTTTTCTTTATTTGCTGCTCGCATAGCTTCAAATTCAACCTTCCGCATTGCCCAAGGATAAGGATGAATAGCATCAATTTCTGCTAGTTTATTATCATGATCTCGAACCATTTGAGCAGGTGTTTTGAGTGATTTTTTTACACCGTGACTATCAGTCAGCTCTTCCGATGCATTATCAGAGTTAAGCCACTTTCTTAATTCATCTAGAAACAGTTGTTTTTGGTTAAACTGTACAGCAATTTGACCTGCAACGCGGGTAAGAATAGTGCCTGAAGTGTTTCGAACAATTGCATAGTTAGCAGCATTTTGAGTACTTCCTTCAAACCCTCTATCCAATGTAATGCTGGTATCACTATTAACAGCAATCACTTCATACCATGTTTTAGCATCTAAGGTGAAAATATCCCCTACGGCTATTGCTGTAACATCGTTTTGCCAATTACTGCCTACACCAGTGACAGCTTGCTGGTCACTCACCACATTTACGGCACCTACGCGATACCACGCGCCTGCACTTGCTGTCATGTTACTGCCCCTTCTGTTGACCCATCATTGCACTGTCAGCTTGGTTTTTCTGACCTAGCTGATTCTCAAAGGCTTGGAGGTGCATTGTGCTTTTATTAGGATCTGCTGCATATTCCGCGTCTTTCATATAAGAGCGGTATAAAATCCATTCAATAATGGCGTTGACGTATATATCGTCTAAGGCAATAACAGCGTTTGTATCATGTTCGGCCATACCAATAGATGCTGGCGCTTTCGAATAAGCGAGCGTTAATTCAACACCTGCTGTTACACCTGGATAAACGTAAAAGGTTTTTGGCACTCTCTCGTCATAGATATAAAGCTGCACTTCAGTTGCATCTGTACCGGCATACCAAGACTCATGATTATCATCGAGCACTTGGCGGTTATATGGTCCGCGAATAGCCTTGCCGGTGGCGTTACGTGTGATATCAATCAGCCTTAACGCATCTGCTGGCAACGCTTGCTTCGTACCTTCGACACACGCAAAATCATCGATATCAATGCTGTAAGAGTCTGGTCGACGCAACACGATTGCACGTTGAGCATCATTCAAATAATTTAATAGCTCTGGTTCAGGCCAACGAACAAAGCCTGGATCGTTTAATAACTTGTTTACTCGCGTAGTAATTTCTTTAGATGTGACAATAGCCATTAGTAAAACTCTCTTGGTTTAGTTGGTCGCTTTTCGTCCAGCGCATTGATTGCTTCGCGGTAGGCAAGACGATAACCGTCTATAAAATTCCGGCGGTAGTGCTCTGAAAAATTAATTTCAGTCCATTGGGTGTTAGGCATTTTCATGAGTGTTGATGCGGCACCATCGGCAAGGTAATCAGCATACTTGCTGATAAGCGTGTCATTTGCGTCAAAGTCATCAGGGAGTGAGAACAACGGTGTAATGTAATAAAACACTTTAAAGGCTGAGGTATTCTTTGTGATAAACACTTCGCCACTTACTGATACGTTGTAATCAAGACCTCGCTCTAGCTCATGGCCGTTAGCATCTAATACAAAACTAACGCCCCCAAAAGCGTGGTCATCATCAATAGTTAACCGTGCTGCCTCACCTTGATTGAATTGTTGTGAGCGAGCCAAGTACAAGGACTCAGCGCAAAACTTTTGATATGCACGCTTAAGGTGATCAAGTGCAAATTTCTCAAGAACGCCACCGCAACGCTCTCGAACGAGCGGGATCAAGGTAGACAGCTGAGTCATGATTATTCCTCGCCTTATTCACTCGTTAAGGCACGAAATGCATCACGCACTTTTTTGCGGTAGTCATCTACTGGCTTTTTAGGGCCTTCGATTTCTAATTCATGCGCGACAACAAAGGTATCTAGCTGTTTTGAGCTGTACTTAGCAAGATCAACTTCTTCACCTTCAACAATCACAACCATGTTGGCATCAGCTTCAGCTTTCTTAGCGGCTTCTTCTGCAGCAAGTCGCTCTTCTTCAGCCAGTTTGTCCAGCATTTTTTGTCGCTCAAGAACGCCTTCTAGCTGACTTTCCTTTACCCACACAGTAGGAAAATCCAAAAAGCGTGGCGCTAATGCATCATCTACCGGAATAGGTTCATGACGTTTGAAAATGAGGCGTGTACCACACACAGTATCTTTCTTTACTGGTTTTGAACCAATATAAACAATATTCGTAGCCATTCTAATGACTCCATAAATCAGTAATTCAAAATAAAAAACCCTGCATTTGCAGGGTTTTAATTACAACGTCAAATAGCTTTTAGTAGCCTTTGAATCGATACTCTAGTTGAAGTGTTACTTCACCAGTAGCAGCACCCGTACCTGAGTTTTCAATCACCAAATCACTCGGCCCGGTATCACCGATGTAAATAGGTTTTACAGGTGTCACATCAGTACCAGCTGATACAGTATCAATAACGGACAACTCAGTTTCTGTACCTTTTGAATCAACGAGTTTTGTCGTTAGCTCTGTGTCAGAACCAAGCGCGCTATTAATGACGCGAATACCGGTTACCTGTGTACCAATAGGCAGTTGTTCAGCAGCAATGACCGTTGAGCCCGAAGCTAATGCAGTTAGCGATAGCGTTAGCACGTGTAATGACAAGTTACCCTGTGCGCCGCGATAGAATGTTTCTTTCATAATCTTTTTCACTATTTAAAAGTTAGAAGTAAAAGGCGGTATGAACCGCCTTTGAGATTTACTGAAGTGTTACAGCAGTATCAAGAACCATCGTGCCGTAGTCATTTACACGGCCTTCACGGTCTGCAAATCGCACTTTCTTACAGCCGTTCATCCAAACAATGGCTGTTTCATTGCCGTTGTCATGGTCGACCTTCTTCGTGCTCATATGGAAGTGAGTACCTGACTCAGCTTTACCATACGCATTACCTAATGCTTGACCACCCAGCAAGATTGCGCGGTCGATATCTGCACCAGCTGTTACTTGTTTAGTCGTTGCTAACTTGTCGTTGTTTGAAACAGTAACAGTATCACCTGCATAGAAACGCACAGGCTTACGATATTGGCGAACAAGAATGTTACGCCACATGATCACATCACCTTTGAATACTGGATGATTAAAGCCACGACCACGCGCCATTGCACGAGACATAAGCTCTTGCATTTTCTTCTCTGACGCACTATTCCATAAGTCACGCCATTGACGCGGAGTAACAAACAGGATGAAGAACGGTGACTCGTTAGCCATTTCGTCTTTTTCAAACGAAATATGCTTCATTGGGTTTTGCTGCTCTTCAAGGATCAACGCTAAGTCATCTAATTTGTCTAACGTTAAAATGTCAGCTGGGTCCAAAGTTTCAAATGACGTTGCGTCACCACCAAAGATATGACGGTCATAAGTAGGCGCTTGCACTTCATTAACCATGATTTCGTTAAACTCTTCATGGTCTTCAAGTGGAACGATAATGTCACTTGGGTTAAATGAACCGCGTGCACCCGCCAGGTGATACATTGCCACTTCATCTTTTAGGTCGTTGTAATAATTACCTAGAAGCGTTTTAGCAGTACTAAGCAGGTTATGCTTAGTACGCTTTTGGCTCATCTTACCGCCCGAATCAACCATCTTACGGCCTTGGTCAATGCGTAATTCAAACACTGTTTTGCTCAAGCTTTCGCCACGGCCTTCCAGTTTTTTATCACCCATTGTTGGTAAACCATTTAGATTGTGGAATAAATCCATTTCAACCGTATCACCGGCTTGTGATTCCAAGTCACGGATCATGACAATTGGCGCACCTTTCTCGGTTTGATTCTTACCATGGTTCGTGTCTTTTTTCGCAGATTGCGGAGCACCGCCGGTCAACATGTTTACAAACGTGTTTTGACGGCGAGTGTGTGTAAACAGGGCTGCGCCAAATGCTTTTGCAGCCTGTGCTCTAGTGATCGTACTCATTATTTAATTCCTAGAATAAAACGTCCGACGCTTCAGATAACAATGCTTCGATCTGAGCCTCTGTCATGTTTGACATTTCATCAGTCATCGTTGCCGCGTCCTTATCGAGCAAACTTGCATTTGCACTAAGGTCGCTTGCTTGTGATCCTAAGTCGGTCGGTGAATTGGGGATTGCAGCAGATGGGACTTCGCTTGGCTTAGGCTTGTGTTGCTCTCCAAACGCTGACTGAACACGCTTTTCAACTTCTGCAAAGCGCTCTGCTACTGATTTGTTTTTAAAAGACGGGTCACTTGCGAGCTTTTCATCAATAACTTGGGCCATTTCCCATTTGTCTGAATCATTATCACGCCACGACTTCAGATGCTTTGAACTTTCAAAAGCAGTTTGTATTGGGTTGTCACTGACAGCCTCTTGCTCTTGATTTTCTTGGGATGCTTGCTTATTAGCGTTGTGCTCTCGGAGTTGTTCAGCTAAAGCGCCGACCATTTCCCCTAAGTCTGGATATTCTTCTTTGACACGTGCCAACAATTCAGGATCTTCAAGCATTTGCTTAGGTAATTTACGTGCGTCGATACCCGCCTCTTTTAACTGACTGCTGTGCAATTCAGCTAACTGCTTAGTTTCTTCGTACTTGCTTTCCAGCTCTGCTTTTTCATCGGCTATACGTTGGCTTACCGCTTCTGCGTCTGCCGCACGTTGTCTCGCTTTGACTAGTACATCGTAAGGCAAGCTGTGCTGGCCGTTCTTACTCGTAATGTCTGTTGCTTCAACGTAGTATTTACCGTCGATTTCCACAAAACCTTCAGGCACATCACCTTTTTGATCACTTGCTTCGGTTGACGATTCCGGTTTTACGTCTGTTTCAGCTTGTTCTTTGCCTTGGTCCTGTTCGGCTTCAGCTTCCGCTGTAGGCTCTTCTTTAGTGTCTACTACAGGCTCGCTTACTTCGCTGCCATCTTCATCACCAAAAAGCGTGTCACCATCAAGATCAACATCGGCCAGTGCCGCTTCGATTTCTTCTGGTGTGCCGTTTTCTAAAATATCGTCGAGATTATCCACTAATGACTCCATCACTATTTGACACATAGCTGCGAAAATTAAAGTTGTAGGCTGTACGCTGCCTTTGCGAGTTGTTGTGCATCGCACAAAAAAGCCGCCTTGGGTTTCCCTAAAGCGGCTTAATTTCTGCGTAGTACATACTTAATTGGATTTATTACCTGTAAGGTTTCCGTAACCTCACATCAACACTTCCCCAGCTAATTACATAAACTGGTTTGCGTTGCTTAATGCTTTGATTCAATGATTCTGGCTTGAGTTGTTTTGCTTGATGGCTTTCCACTGGCTTGAAAGCCGGCATTATGAACTTTAAAAATAAGTGTTTTAATAAGTTCATATTTAGCCCTGAATAGCTTGTTTAACTATGGTGCTAAAAATAAAGTCTTTCGCTTGTTGTTCTACCGGTAGATGATGGAACGGGACCATACAAGGGTGCTCTTTTTTATCAGCATCTTTAACCTTGCCATATTTCCAACCTTGAATTGCTTTTTCAGCCATCCAGCTATCATGTGAAGCACTAGCCGGTGCATCAGGGTTAAGGATATGAAAGGCAACACCTTTGATTGCTGAATCAATCTGCCATTGTGGTGCCATTTCCCAACTTGGCTGCTCTTCGCGAAGCGCTTTGCAATAGGCTCTGTTTACTTCATGGCACATTTTAGCGATTGCTGTCACCTGCCCCATATACTCTTTTGGAATGCCCAGCTCGTCCGCGCCTTCAAAATCAGCAAACTCAATTTTGTTATATCCATCTTCGAAAGCTTCTTTAGGACTAATTGAGACATAATCATTTTCATAAAGTACTAGATAATCACCTGCTACTGGCTTGTATCTAGCAGTCAGTTCCGTGCTTGCTAAATATGGCAGTTGAACATCAGTACCTGGTATACCGATGATTAAAGAGAGTTCTGGTTGTTCCTCTAACTTAGCTACTGATTTAATTTCAGCTGCCTGTACCACTTTGAAGCATTGAAACTCGGCCATTACTTCACGAATATGAACTGTTGCGCCATCATTACCGCACACTAAAACATTAATTAAATCTTCGGTTTGCTCGCTCATTGTTACACCTGTATTGCGTCTAGTTGCTGTTGTAAATTTGTTTGTATTGATGACTTAAGCGCTGCTACTTCTGCGTGTTTCTTCTGTACCTCAGCAATGATATTTTGCGTTTCGGCTTGGATCTTCTCGTCTTTCACACCTTCAGTTTCAGCTTTCTTCTGAATTTCATTGATACGTGCTTCAAGCTGTTTGTTTTCTAGTACGATTTTTTGCACCTTCTGCTGAATTTCTTGTTGCTGCAGTTGCTCCATTGCTTGTTGCTTTTCAGACTGAGCTTGTGCCTGTGCTAATTCTTCCTCTGTCATATCCTCTTTAGCTTTTGGAATGTTCAAGGTTTGGCGTAAGGTTGATAGAAATTCTTCTTTGTTTGGCAGATCCATTAGCTCTACAAGCATTGGTAATGTTGCTGCTTGAGCTTCTGGCGGTATTTGACTCATCGTGTTACTGAGTAGTGTTGCTTGTTGCTGTCTGTATGTTGGCGTGGCTTTTACAGGTGCCAGTGCCATGTGTCCACGCCAGCGTGCTACATCGTTATTGCGCTTTCCTTCAGGATTTGGCTCATTAATAACAATAGAACGGCGCTTTGCTTTATCTTCACGGTTAACAGTTACCTCAATGTTATTTTGAGGCTTGAGATCTTCGATAATATAAGCAAGAAGCAGCTCACCTACTTTGTTTCGTGAGTAATGGAAATTATCGTTTATTTCAGCAAGTGTTGTTGTGCCTTGCTCTACCAAGTTGGCAATAGCTACACCACTTGTTGCGTTACTGTCTTGGCCTAACATCGAGTTATATACACCGGCACAATCTTGTATCAGCTTCATATCATGCTGCATCAAGTTAAACTGTTGCGCTGCAATGCCTACATCGTTTTGAATGCTTATTGCATCACTGGCCTTGCCTTTGTTCTTTCGCTCTGGATTAAGCTTGATGTAACCATCTGGCTTTTCAACCTCTTCCTTTACCCGTTGATCTGATAACTGAGTTGCATCTTCATCTGCAATAACACGCCTTGCTTGTAGTAAGTAGTTAAGTCGTATTACTCGCGCATTAATGCCATCTTGCGCAGGCATCATTCGACTGACTAAACCGTAAGGCTCACCGCTTGCGTCTTTTTGATAGCCAATGAATGGAACAAGGTTAAACATGCCACCTGGCGCTTCGCTTGGTCGATCAATAATACGATGTGGACCAATAAACCATGCTTCTCGCACATTAGGGAATGCAGCATATTCAAGCTGAACCTTACCGCTATTAACAGCTGCAACATGTGCCGTATTGTTTTTATCAAACTCGATAACACGGCCATCTGACAGTCGAATAATGTGAGCACGCTTCCACACTTTGTAATAGATAACTTGCAGTAATACGCGTTTACGTGTTGTGTCTAACCACTCGCTTGTTGCTCTGTTCCAGCTTTGCGCATCACTCCATGCAGATTGCAGTGCATGATCTTCGGTGTGCTCTTCATCCAACGTTCTCAAGAAGTCTTCCCAGTGATTAACGGATTGCTCCAAGATTTCCTTATGCTCTGGAAAAGTCGCTATTGCTTCATCTAAATCAAGCCATTTGCGGCGGGCAATCCAGCGTGCATCACTTCTATCAGCTTCAACAGCATGAAAATCCCACCAAACCTCACGACGATGAATAAACTTAATTCGGTATGGCGCTGAAAAAGGGATTGGATTTTTAGTAACTTCCACCCAGCCAATACCGGCTTTTAATTGACTTGCGTAGGCATCAGAACACGCTCGGTCGCCATTAGCTAAGCGCCAATAGTCTTTGAACTTTTCATTAAGCGCCTTCGCTAGCTCTTCACCTTGCTCGTCATCAGCTGAAACCATCAAGTCAGAACGTGAACGAGCTTCTAAGCCTAATACGCCATCAATTGTTGGGCCAATCATGTTGTGAACAATGTCAGGTTGCCCACGCTCTGCTAAAACAGCTTTAACTTTTGCACTTAATTGGTCGCCATCATAATACGCACAAGCTTTTGTTGCGGGTGTTCGCCAATCAGGTTGTGAGTCAATGTCACCAAGGATCGACAATAGCTTATCTAACGACAAACCATCTTTGTTCTTTGCAAAATCAGCCATTTATTATCGTGCCATCCAAGAGTTAGGGTTGTGCGGTGCGGGAGTATTATCTTTAATGAGTTTCTTCGGCATTCTGACCAACATTTCTTTGGCTATCATGTAGCTCATTACTTGGTCATCAAAGCCGCCGGGCTGCGCGCCCATTCGCCCTTTTTTATCGTAAACAAAGGTGTTTAATTCGTTGGCTGTTCCGCGCCAAACAATGCCGTCCTTGTCATGTGTAAGCAGTTCATCCAAACCACTTGTGAGTATTGGTTTAGATTGTGCACTGGTGTGCCACCCTACTTTTTTTGTTTCTTCATCGGTATCTTCACGATCAATGTGCTCTTCTGTGTAAATCCGGCTAGTCGGGTAAATCTCAACTAACTCTTGAAGTGTTGCATGGCCGTGATTGTTTCTCTCTATGCCAATAAACGCTTTGTTATACATCAGGCCAATATGTTTGTTGATGTGAGCAAATCGCTTAGGATCTATATGACCAAACCAGTGGGCCACTTGTCTGCCGTCTGATTTTGCGCATACATCTAATGAGCTGCGGTCGCCATGTTCAAGTCCTTCTGCAACATCGCTTCCGACCGCATATTCTTCGTCATCGTCTGGCAGTTCCCAAACGAGCAAGTAACCAAGTGTTGATTGTGCAAGCTTGTCAGAAGCTTTAGATGATAGGTCCACTTTGCCATTCATCTTTTTGAGCTTGCCTGTATAGGGCTCAATTTCATAAACAATGAGAGGCTTTTTGCAACGACCTTCAACACGCATCAAATCGTCACTCGCAAAGACTTTTCGACCTGATGTTAAAAACGCTTCCATTGGCGTAGATGGAAACTCCTGTTTCATCTTGTCTTTCATGTTGCGTTCTTTGCCGATGTACCAACATATTTGCTCTTCACTGAGCGTTATTCCATTAGCCGCTTCAACTGACTTAAAGTATTTAACTTGCTCTTTAGTTAGCTTTAATCCGCCTGTTGGGACTGGTGCAACATACTTAGGATCTTCAAACCAAGGAAAGAAATGAAACTTAAAATTTTGCCTAGTTAACGAAATGCCTGACTCTAGCAACTCCATAGCTTCTACAGACATATCGAAAAAGTTACCGGCTGCGCCTTCAGCTGTAGACTCAACGAATATTAATGAGCCGTCATGAACAGCATTGAATGAGCCGCTTTTAACTTCTTCTGCGCGTAATGGATATTGCGCGCATATCTTACCGTACTCGGAAACGTGCAAGACTTGAAGTGTTCCAGAGCGGAACGAAACAGCAACACGTACCCAGCTATCATTATTAAACCAAATACCAGTGCCTGTTTTACTTTTAATCGAGCGCTTACCTGTCTTAAGCCAGCTTGGTAACCGCTCGTATGGATAAAGTATCTTGGATGAGAATATCGCGCTTGCCTCATCTTTACCTTGGGCAATAACACCACACTGTCTGTTATCGTTAAACATAGCGTGATCAAGAATGAAAACTTGAATAGCAGTACTAAAGCCCAACTGACGCGCTTTTAAAATGATGTTTAAAAAC
The DNA here is from genome assembly GCF_019134595.1 of Pseudoalteromonas shioyasakiensis. Lineage (NCBI taxonomy): Bacteria > Pseudomonadati > Pseudomonadota > Gammaproteobacteria > Alteromonadales > Pseudoalteromonadaceae > Pseudoalteromonas > Pseudoalteromonas shioyasakiensis. Next base: position 2,212,680 of record NZ_CP077770.1, read on the forward strand.
CACATAGTCATAAACAACATGGTTTGTGCAAGCCGGCAACGAAATAAAACCTCTTGGCCCTTTTCGTTAGCAATAATGTAGAGATTGTTTAGTCGCCACCACCAACAGTCTAAATATGGCTCACACCGCTCTAACAGGTCCACATCATCCAAAGTGAAGCGTTCTTCTTCAGATAACCAAGTACTTTTAGGATATTTAGCAAGCTTTGGCTGCATTATTCACTTACCACCTGATCTAATCCGTCAGTGCGACTATCAATGAAGTTATCAAGTTTGCTAGTACCACCCGCTTCTTTTCTGGCTTTCGTAGCTTCGTGTTCAGCAATTTCCGCTTGATGTTTGCCGCGCTTAGTTGCATGAACAAGTGCTTTAGTTTGTTGTGATATTCTTGATGTTTCAGCAATCAGCTTGCCACGTGCTAGTGAATCTGTTTCAAGATTCGATAGTGTTTTTATAATTGACTCAACGCGTGTAATGTTTCTATCGAGCGCTGACTCTGCTTTAAATAACGACTCATAAAACCGCGCTGCTGTATCAACATCAGTTTCAGGATCTTCCAGCTTTTTATTAATTCCTTCCATGGCCTTCATAACCATGTGAATACGAGCTCTACAAAGAGAGAGTTCATCTTCAAGGGTTGTGGCTTCTACAAGTTGATTAACTTCATTCTCAAAGTACTTTGTATAGCCACCATGCGTTACAAGGTGTCGATTTCGAGTACCAGGCTTTACACCGGGCTTTTGCTTACCTTCCTTAGTTTTACGCTCTCTAGCCTTTGGTTGTTTCTTCAGGTTGGTTTGAGGCAGCTTTATATAACGTCTTGCTGTTGCGTAATTAAGGCCGTGACTTTCACAGAAATCACGCGGACCTATACCACTTTCTTCATGCTCCTTTAAGAATAGTGTCTTTAAATCGTCCCATTTTGACACTACTGTTCACCGTAGCCTGCCTTGCACTCAGCTAATGCTTGTTCATCATCACGCACCAGTTCTCTCATACGTGCCTTATGGTACTCAGCATCTTCACGGCGTTTCTGAAGTTCAAGCTCATGCTTTTTGCTCTGATAACGCCAGTTCATTAAAAACGTTATTACTGTGAACAAAATACCAAGCGCAAGGGCAATGTTATTAAGTGACAATAAGCCACCGACACCAGTACCGATACTTGCGGTGTAACTGGCTGCTGCTGTTGATTTATCCATTGTTAAATTCGCTGGCCCATTGTTTGGTTCGTTTAATGTCTTCATTGCATTTATCTATGACAAACTCTAAATACTGCGCATACGCTAACAAACTCGCGTTTCCTGCTATTTGTTTAATGTCGATGCTACAGTTGGATAGATATTCTTCCGGCGGTGTTACGTACACGTATTTCGTTTGTACCACCGTCCTTGTCACACTCGCTGGTTCTTGCGTACTTGAGCAAGCGGATAGCATCACAAGGAACGCTATCATTAGCCCATTGTTTAGTAGCTTCATCGCTTGACTCTCGTAACTTGTCTATTTCAGATTGTGAATTATTTAAGCTGTTAGTTAGCTGGCTTACTTCATCTTGGTAGGCTTGGTTAATGCGAGATAATGACTCTCGCTCACGTATTAACTTTTGATTCTGCTTTTCGGTTAGTTCAACACTTTGCGCTAAGAACTCAGTTTGTATTGTTAGGTTATCAATCTCTAAGCTTTTACTTTTAATCGTTTTATTAGCTTCTGTAAGATCGTTTTCAATAGTCACAAGTTGATATGTTGCGTAAGCCAGTGCCGCTAGTAATGCGACGATAGCGATTCTTTCAATGCTGCTGAATAGTGCTTTGAACATTTGCTACTCCACCAAGACATATTGAACGCTCTTGTTCTCTTCGCGTGATTAAGCCAGGTAACTTTTGGCCTTTAGCAAAAATCCAGCGTGACAGCTCATTGCAAGCGCCAATGCGATCGTTATTGTTTAACTTTTTAAGTAATGTACTGCTTTGAAAGTTGCCTGAGCCAACGTTGTAGTGAAATGATAAATACGCAATGTGCTCGCCTTGGCTCAGTTTTATATTGATAGCACTCATTAGCTGTTCATTATGCGCTGCCAAATCATCAGCTAATAGGTTCAAACACTCATCTTCTGTGTACTCTTTACCAACAACAGCTGTTTCAGTATGACCATAGCAAGTTGTTGCAATGCCAACAGGGTCAACATAGCCGGTTAACTCTTGGCCCTCGAAAGTAGCGACTGTGACACCTGCAGCCGCCAGAATGCCGGAAAACCCCAGCGCTATAAGTTTTCCTGCTTTCATAGTTTGCTCTCAAATTTTAGGTAAAAAAAACCCGCGAGATGCGGGTTTAATATAGGCATTGAGCTGTATTCATTTAAAGCCCAATTTAATCCTCTCATTTAGCTCCAAGTGCTGTATTGTTGAAAATCGCAGAATCAATTCCGATTGCCTTAATGTTTCCTGTAGGCCCCAAAATTGAACTGAGTCTTTAGCTGTCAGTTTTAAAATTTCATGCTCTCCATTAGCAGCAAGAACAGCAGGAAAGCCATACGCTTGGCTCATTGCTCCATGGCGTACACCCAACTCATGCATAAAAGCACCCAAACTATACTCAATTCCACCTAGAGAAATTTTTACATCAAAATCTATTGCAGCTCCCGCACTATAATTATGAACATTGAGAATGTAGCAATAACTTTCGGGGTTATTTAACTCGTATTTTCTTATGATTGGCGTAATTGAATTTATATATTGGGCGTTATTAAACTTAAGCCCAAAATAAGCGAAAGCAAAGGTTATCAAAGTTGCTGTTAGCGCTATCAAGTCGCTTAACTTTACTTCAAATGAAAAGCTTTGCCCTATAATAACTCCAGCTAATAAGCAAAGAACAATACCTAGAACAACCATTACATCAATACTTTTCATAAATCTCCCCATGTTTATGAAAGAGAAATAACAGCAATTTAATGGTAAAGTCAAAATATAAACAAAAAAATCCGCTCAGCAGTAAACTAAGCGGATTTCTTCAACATGGAAAATACTATATCAGGATTGGGGGGTTTGCAAGCCCATAAACTCAATATACTTCGGGTGCGTCTTAAGAAATGAAATCCACTCCTCATGAATTTCATTTAGCTTTTCTTTTGATTTTAATTTGTTTTCCAAGCCAGGAAAGGAAAAAAGCTCAAATATAGATTCGTAAAACTCTTTAAGGCCTTTTTCAATATTCAAATCACTAGAAGTACCTGGCCGATCAAATTCTAATCCTAGTTTTTCAAGCTTATCTGCTAAACCTCTACTAAAATTATGCCTTGGGCCCTCACCGGTCAATTTGGTGCCGGAATTTGCTATTTTGAAATCGTTACTACCTAGGTAATTAACAAAATTATCAATGTAAACAGAATAGTAACTATTGATAGAGCGAAAAAAGTTGTCACCTACAAAGAGCGATGGCGCTTTAGGTGAACTTGAATCAAACATCGCCTCATAACAAATATTTGCCTTAATACCCTTAAAGCCATTATCTCCTGATTTTATTAACTTCATGCAAAACTTCTCAAATTCCTCGTGAGTCTTATAAAAGTAATTAACTGAATTATTTCTTTCAGTTATCTCATTACTCTTAGCTTTTTGCTTTGATGAGTGAAACCTGGCAACCATAACCCCAAAGACTATGCTTAATGACAGTAAGGATATTGGAAAGGTAAAATATTTTACAAATGCGGTTACACCAGGCTGAGAAATAGAAAACCAAAACTGCCCTTTAAGCGCTAACTGAACTGTGAATATTATGATAAGGATTACGCTTATAGCTAAAGGTAGAAGTATAGCAAGTCTAAATGAGTAGTTTTTATGCAGTCCTACGCTCTCATCAATTGAAAAAAACTGCTTATTCTTAGGCTTTGTCATTTTATCACTCATAATTAAAACGTGTCCTTAACACTTCCTCTATGCATTCGCACAGAACTAATTACAACCCCTTCAAAAAGGTACTCATCATGCTTGGTAACTTTTACAGGTGGGTATTCCTCGCTAGCTGAAAGCAGCAGATTATTCTTCAAGTCTGCAATCTTACAAACGAAAACACCATTGTATGCACAAACAATAACATCGCCTTGCTTAACATCAACACTGCGGTCGATTATTAACAGGTCACCGTCAAAAATCCCAACACCTTCCATCGACCGGCCGCTAGCAATGCCATAAAAGGTTGCATCTTTGTTCTTTTCGATTAAGCCTGCTACTCCATTTGGTAGATCTCTAAAGCTGTTGGCTTTGTTGAAGTTACTTTCTAATATCTCAGTGTTCATCTGCAAATTCCATATCAATTTCATCCAAATGACTATAATTAGAGTAATCGTTTAGCAATGCCAAAGTTTCCTTATCAGAAGGAAGATTAGGTAAATTTCTTGGACTATGAAGCACAAGCTTGGCTATATCATTAAAGGAGGTATTTGCTCCTTTATTGCTTGTTTTTATATTTTTGGATTGTTTAACAAACTCATCCACTTTTTCCACAATGTCGTTTCCGTATATAGAAGCCTCTAGAAGACAATTTCCATGTAATTTTTCAGCTCTACTTTCCAACTCTTTAATTTTTCTCTTAATAATCATTAATTCTTCTTTTGAGTCTTTAACTGCAATTTTAACATTTTTGATACATTCATTAGTAGCATCATCATCTTGCAATATCGAACAAGATTCAATTTCTTTGTCTTCCATTAAAATCCATTTGTACTCATGAAATGACCTGACTCTTAAGACCCTTAGCTCCCAGCATAATGCATAAAACGAAACTAAATTTGATAATAGTGATAAACCTAACTCATACTTTTTTTCTTTATTCCAGTCGTTGCTTGCTAGCCAAGCTGCTATTAATATCAAATTAGTTGTGTAAGCAATTAAAATAGTAAATACAGCGATCACTACATCACTAAGACTTCCCCAGCTACCCCCTTTAACGAGATAGCCATATGAAAGAACCAGAACAAAAATTAGGGCCACATAAGCAAGGGTGGTTCTTTTAAACCAAGTGCCAAATTCTTCCATTGTTTTAGGTTTGTTTTTATCCATAAGCAAGCTAGCTTCCATTAATACTAATGAGATTTGTTTTATTAAATTATCAACTTCTTTCAAATATCTTACATCATTTCAGCTGCCTGACTATTACTATAGGCGCTATTAAGTTATTGATTTTATTTTTCTGAGAGGTATTCTACTTTTAATTCAATTATATCTAAATACAGCATTTGTTGATGACTATTTGTCCCATTACCTTCCTAGCAGTTTCAAGAGTGTCGAAAAGCAATTCGCGTCGTGCTGTGAAGCAATCGCTAAATGACGATTTTGATTCCTACATAAAGGAATATTGCAAAAGGATTAAGGTAAATAGCGGAGAAGTTGATGGAAATGAAAGCTTTCAAATACTGAGCCACCGGCCAGTCTACGTACCGCCTTTTAAAAAGCTCAATCGAACCATTTTTAAGTTATCAGTGTTCGTATCTCTATTTATTCATGACAGCAAAAGACGAATTTCATACTGAATTCGTCACACTCAAAGTGTGTTCTCATTTAAAAAATGGTGAACCATGAAATTTTTAAAATCATTCTTAGTTAAATTTAGTCGCTCAAAAACTAATGATGTAAAGAGCTGCCAGTGCAAATGCCAGTCTTCTGAAGTTGATATTGAAGAGGTTGATTACTTACTTTCACAAGTCAATGCTTCTCTAGTGATGATGACTGCAAACGACAATTTTCGGGATATCCATTGGAGCATTATGGCGGACTCTTTACATGGAACGCTTAATAATGTTCAAAAAGCTCAGAAAGAACTCAAGTTAAAATAATAACCAACGCCGCCCACCTTAATAGTGGGCGCTACTTCCATGTTGTATATATCAAGTCACCGTATGCCCAAACCATTGTTCCTATAACTATTAAAAACCCAGATAACCCTTGAAGAAATAAAATGACTTCCCTATGCCTTTTAGCAAAATCAGAGATGCTTGTACTCGTGATTCCTTGATTTATACTACCAACCCAATATTGAGCCATTAGAACCTCAGCCATAGCTGCAAATATTGTTACAATAGCACCACTTCTAGCAAACCACATTGCGGCGTCACCTCTGTCACCATAAAAGAAAACTCCAGACCACCCCATCCATAGAGTTAGGATTGAAAATAAAATATATGCTATGGCTCTAATGATGTTGCACATATTTTTTGAAAAAAAGCTATTTCTGTTCATTATTTTCAATTCTTTCTGCCAATGAACGAAGCTTATATGCAATCGTCGCTTTCGTATCATTCTTATTGAAATAAGCCTCTAAATGTTCATTGTCGATATCTAAAGCTAATGTGAAATTGCAGTAGTCGCCAAATCCTACTGGCTGTACTTTTATGTTAGCGAGCTTTTTTTGCATGTTACCTCCTTTTAATGCTATGCCGAGCTTCTTTTATCATAGCGCATTTAATCGTAATTCTGCGCACTCTGGTAATTATGCTTTATTTTATATATTAATGAAATCAAATAGCTAAAGTGGAATATGAGATACTGCGCAGTAATAGTGCGCAGAAAATTTGCAAATGTCTTGTTTTAAAAAGTTAAAAGCGGAAAAGTAAAAGCCCAGACTGCTGGGCTTAATGATGTCATGATGATGGTAAGTTATCTAAGTTATCCTTTACCTTTTTGTTGGGTGGAGTCCTAATGTGTTTATCCTTATTGCTCGGGTTTACTACAACTAAATCTAACACTCCTTTTTCTGCTAGCTTTATTGCCTGATCCTTATTATAAAACCTCTTATTACCCTCACTCTTAACAGCAATGATATTTCCTTTTTTATCTTTTTTGGCTGCTATAATTCGCTTTTTTGTCATTTCTTATTCCTCTAAAGAGGAAACTAGCTTAAAATATTAGTGCTAACATTATTTGTACTAGTTTCTGTATGAATAATTGCTACCAAACGATTGTTTGGTAGCGCTTTAACCACTTTGAAGGCTATAAAATCGCCCACATCAACATCATAATACATAATAACTGCTCCGACCAGTTATTTTTTAAGCTACATCTTCCATCTTTTCATAGATGTTTTTAAATATATCTCTCTCCCATTCACTAATTAGCCTTAGAAGCTCTTTGGTTACTTCGTCATGTGCACAGCTGTAGCTTTTGTGATTGATACCGATGATTTGGCAACGACTTCTCTTTGATATTGGCTTGCGCCCTCTACCATGGCAGTGAATGCAAATATCAGGGCTAGGACTTGTCGCTTTCTCCCCAGGCGCTAGGCCGCTTCCATCGCATTCATTGCATACCGGCTGTACGTGCTCATATATTGCCGACATTACTAGGCCGTTTAATGTGTCGGGCTTTATCTTGTACTGCCGTATCTTGATAAAAACCGTTGCATGCATCGTTAAAGATCTTACTACACGTTTAAGTCTTTGCTCTTCACCTACATATCTAAAGTAAGCCCATCCAGTTTGACATGGTGGCAGTCCAGCAAGTGCATGCGCTGCCGTTCTCCAATCTATGACGTCTTGACCACTGCCGCCAAACGTACCAGTTAGATTAAGTGTTTTAGTTGTTAGTTTTGCTAGTAGTTTAATCGGCTGCATTCTGTTTACCCCCAAAGCGCAATCATTGCTGCGTCACGTTTGTCTTCGTTTGTTCGGCCTTGCCACCCTGTGATTTTATTGAAGTAATTGCCGTCTTTTTTAGCTTGTCGCTTATGTGGCCCTTTAAGAGGTCTTACTTTATTGACTTGGTAACCTTGGCTTTCAAGAACTTCACAAATTAGCCGACCTGTCGCTTTGCATGCGCCAACGTCTTGGCAAATTTTTTCGCGCACTGATCGCTTGTTCTTAACTTTCTCACCAAATAAAGGCTTTATTGCTTCGGGGTTTTCTACTTTGATTGTGATTGAGTCTTTTGGACCAGCTGCAGCGATGTATTCAAACAGGTCAACAAAGCTAAGTGACTCAAGGTGTAAAATAGTTTTCCCTTGAATTACAGCAATACCACTTTTAACAAAGTCAGGATCTATTCCAATTGTTAGCATGCGCTTGGTACCTCAATTAAACCTTGCTCTAATAGAATTGATTGCGTTCTGATCATCCCTTCATATGCATACAAACGATTTATACGCGGATCACCTACCCGAGTTCTGTTATCAATAACATCGTGGCATGCCGAGCACGCATACGTTGCATGTATGTCATCACACTTCTGGCCCATACCTGATCCTTTCCCTACATGCGCAAGTACCACTGTTTCACAATTGCCATTGCACACACCCGGTATGCGCACTTGGCATTGTTGGCCTCTGGCGCTACTGCGAATTTTCTTACTAATGAGCGACATTTGTTTCTCCATATAGAGCGAGCATGTATAAATCGTCAGGCCTTGTTAGCATTAGCTCTAAGTACTCTGCGCAGTATTGCTCTAGCCAATTAAGGTATTCTGTAAACTCTTTGGTATTCAGCTTTCGTGTTCGTTTTCTAACAATGATTGGCTCTTCATTGCCTGCTTGGATAACGCGCACACCAAACTTTTTGCGCACAAATACTTCGTGAACATCTTCTGAGCTGTTTTCTTGTCCAAAATGCTCTCGCAAGTGTTCAGCTATTTCCTGATTCCACACCCACATAAGTCGGTTTTGAGCTAAAGAACGCTTTGCCTTGAATTCTTTGAACTCAATCACAACGTCTTTACCAAAGCGCAGCATATCTCTTACTGCTTGCCCTATTTGAGGCAAGTAATACTGGGCATTAGTGGCCGTTAAAACTTTCTTTGCCATTTACGCAGCCTTCTCTGGTTCTTTTGCAGGTTCTTGCTTGGCTACTTCCTCTTTGTGTGCCAGTTTCAATACTTCTGCCGTTGCCGCTAGCATTGAGTCACGTAAATCACGGGGCAAGTTGTATCGCTCAGTGATCACTGTTGTTGACTTAACCAGTAGTTCGATTGCTTTATTCACATTTGCCTGGCTTCCCTCTTGTATAGCTTTTGCTGCATGCCCTTTTGCAGCTGATAGGAACCCATCACTGATCAGCTCGCCGGTTGGTGATAGTTGCTGTAATGTGCTTTTCTTTACTTGTGCCATGATTAACCTCTATGCAGTTCGTGCTTGTTTAAATGTTTTTCCCATTTCAGCGTTGAGCGAATAACCCTGATGTGATGGAACCTTATTTGATGTGAAGTTACCCGGGTGAGCTTTTACATTGCTCATCTGATTTGCAGCCTTGCGATGCTGACGGCGAGACTCTTCACGTTTAATCTTTTCCTGTTTAAATGCTTCCTTCTGGTCCTTGATGTACTGAGGGACGCTATGAACACCAGCAAGTTTTGCTGCTCTGGCCATTACCCTATTACCTGCTGCAGTAGCTGCATTTAAGTCTCTTGCGCTTGGCTCATTTATTCCTTTAAGCACCCCTTCCTTGGCCTTACGCGCTTCAGCGACTGCAAGCCAATACCCATCACCTAAAATCTCTTTTAGTGCACGGATGAATTGCTTTTGGTCTTGTTCGTAAGACTTCATGGCTCACACCACGTACTTCAAGTAAGCCGGTGGCGCTGAGTACTCAAGCTTTAGCGGTATAGGGTTGAGTTCCCCTTTGCCATATAGCTCTGCAAGGTTTGTGTATTTCTCTTTAGCCATTTTCTGCCAAGCGCTATCAGTAAGATTTGCTCTTGCTGCAGCAATACTTTGGTTAAGCCAGTAAACTAAAGGCTCAGACCATTCTTTGTCTTTGCCGTAGTTTTTAACTCGTTGGTCGTTTATCTCAGCCATACATTGCGCAAGTGTTGGCATACCGCGGGCATGCAAACATAAAATTTTAAATTCAATGGGGTTTGGCGCGTGACGTTCTGAAACAGATCGAGTTCTAGCCAAATTAAGCGCAGCTCTGATTTCCTTCACTAAGAACTTCATCCCAAAGAGTTGATTCGCATATTCAACTGCTGTCTGCTCTAAGTTTCCACGCCAATTAAAATCACTTGCTGGGTAGTAAGCTCTTAGCGCTGGCAATATCTCACCACCGATCAGGCTTGCAAGCGCCTGATCAGGACAGCGTTGCGATTGATTGAGTGTTGATATTTGATTGTTCATCCGATCACCTCGTCATCATGAAGTGCAGGCATGTGTGCCACCGCTGCTTGCATTGCAGCTAGTTGGTCACCAACGTTATTAGATTTGCGTTGGCTAAAATGACTTGGTGCTGATGGCCGGTCCTGCTCTCTCGATAACCAACTAACAATAAATCGCGGCATACCTCGCTGTGTTTTACGACGAGTGGGATTTGCATTACTCCACGAATACATTTCTCGTAGTTGCTGTAAAACATCAACTGCCGGATACGTTTCAGACCATTCATCAATTTGGGTTTGGGTTATTTCGTAACGTTCATCTTTTTTGTTGGTCGGTATCCATGCAACGGCTGGTTCAGAGCCTTGCTCTGAGCAAGAATTAACTTTAGTTAATTCTTTATCTTTAGAGTTGTCTTTAAGACTTTCTTTTGTGTGTACTGTTTCAGTACTAGCATGTGTTACCGTTTCAGTACTAGTAAGTGTTACTGTTTCAGTACTGTACTGTTTTGGTTTTTTGCTAGTACTGTTTTGGTAACACTTCTTAGGTTTATGCTCTGTCCATTCGCTCGTTTTTTTATTGATTTCTAGCTCGCCTTGAGTTCCGCCTGTACGGATAATCAGCTTCATTTCAATCAATTCATTCAATACTTCACTACAGCGTGCTCTTGGCATATTAGTTATCTCAGATAACTGAGAACCACTAATCCGGTCACGCTTCTTCTGAAAGCCATACGTCTTACGTATGACTGCTAGAAACACCTTATATTGACGTTTTGTCATATCATGACTAATCGCAGCATCCAGCAATGTATTTGCTAGGCGCGTAAAGCCTTTTTCTAAACTTGCCACAGTAACGACCTCGGCCTGTTTGGTTTGCTCCTGGCTACATGGGAACTTGTAAATCTCTGCTAAATTAGCCATAATTACTCCTGTTATTACTCAACCCGCTATCGTGCCGACCAAAGCTGATGCGGGTTTTGTTTTATCTGCGAGTTACATCAGCCTTTGCTGTAGCTCGCGCCTTAAATTCTTTTGCTTTATTCAGTTTTCTTCTTCCAATAACCACGCAACCAATTAAGTTAATTACAAAAGCCATCACAGCTAACATGGCTAATAAATCAGAAATTGTTTCATGTTTACTGGCGAGAGTACTTATCACCATCAGCAGCACCCCAATGCTTATAGAGTGACGAACTATAAAGCTCATACTCAACGCCTAAACTGGCGTCTTTGTATTTCTTGAAGTTCAGCGCATCCAATACACAAATTCGTTTTAACTGCCTTTCTACGCTCTTCAGGAATATCAGCACCGCACTCAACACAATCTAATGACTCTTGAATATCTTCTTGTTTTAAGTTCGCTAACTGTCTTTCTTGTTCTCGCTCTATTTCAATTTGAGCACTATCAGCTGCATCCATTACGACTCCATTAACTACTTGAATAAGTTTTAAAAAACACACATTCTGTATGTTCGCTATAGGCGGTAGCGACAGGGAGAGTTAGTCTATTGGCTTGCACAGACCGTTGCCCTAGACGTGATTAGGGACTAATAGACTCCCCTCCCTTGCCTCCGAGTTTGCAAGGCTCGGAACTCGTCGGCCAAATTTTCATTGGTCGCTGAGCGCTCGGCGACTTGTGATGGAGTGAGATTTCTCATGAAGTTTCAAGTCTCTGTTAAGATCACTGTAGATATCTCTAAAATTATCTATGCATTAGCATCGATGGTTTTAGCGCTATACACTGCAGGGCTCTTATAAGAAAGTCCTAGCCACCCACTAACGGTGGCTAGGCACCCTCACCATTGCCAACCTTTCACAGTTAACACATCACAAACTGCCAATTTTAAAGCGCCCTTTTGTCTGCTAGCATGCAAGTGCGAATTACAAAAACCAGCCACACAAAAGGACTAAAAATGAACTTCGATATTTCTTCTTTTAATAGAATTGCTAAACCGCTTTTAAATAACCTCGCAGAGCAATTCCCATTACCACAAAAGATCCACCTTCAACGTTATGAAGCCCCTGACTTCGACGTGAAAATGGATATACCTTTGTTAAGAGCAACCCTTTATTACTTAGTAGCAAATGGCTACTTGATGTTTGATGGCGATCACGCAGATAACGCCAATTACTACTTAACCTCAAAAGGACTAACACTTCTTAAAGTCGATTTTGAAAAAGAGTTCAAAATATCTTCTTCTGTATATGAAAAAGGCAAAGTAGGCTGTTAAGCCTTACTTATCAGCCGGCCTACCTGGCTTTCAGGTAGGCCATCGATACCCCTAACAACATCAGCAACAAACCCCACCATTGCTGAATCATGAAGGCCTAGCTCAATCGCTTCTTCACTGATTTGTTTGCCTAAACGTTCAACGCTTTTTGAGTATGCTTCGTAGCCTTCAGCCGCTTTCTGTCTTTGTGTTTTATTACTACCCACAACTAAGCCACCTTCAATGATGTAGCTTTCACTGAAGCCGGTTCATTTGGATCAGGACGCACCATTTGCTCGAGCTCAGCTGTTACATGCAAAATAGCTGTAATAGCTTGTTGGGCCCGCTTTTGAATAACGTCGAAATTTGATTCGGTAATGACGCCATCAGAACGTGAAGTGTGAACAGCTTTAGCAAAGTCACCGCATGCGGCTTGCAACTGAAGTATTTGGTCTGCTAGTTCTTCATCTGATAAACCAACATCAGGCAAATCAACAACTGTTTTGCCTACGCTAAATGCCCAGGCTTCTAGTGAACGGTAGTCTTGTGTTAGGTCTGACATTGCAATAATTTGTCGATACCCAAGAATGTGAGTATCACAACCATCATCCAACTTGCTTCTAAGAACTGTTGGATTCATACCCATCTGTCTAGCAAGTTCAGCAATGTTGTAGTCATTCTTATAACTTTCAGCTGCTGCCATTGGGCATCGTGCGGCTGGTGCATGAGCACACGTACTTTTTTTAGATAAAAGCATTTATATTATTCCTTATGCTGCTGACTTAGGCTGATCATTCTCATAAAGAGACAGATCAACTTTGAGCGCCCCCTTTGTGATCATTTGAAGTTCAAAAGCTCGACCGCGAGGAACTCGACCATCATTTGTCCAATGGGTTATTGATCCTTTGCTTAACGGTGGAGAAAAAGCTTTAGCTAACTTTGACTTACTACCAAAATATGAAACTGCATCGCTGGTTTTCATATACATCTCCTAAATAAGTATGCGAGAAGTATAGTTTTATGAACATTTACAAGTCAAGCAAAGTGAACCAATAAAATAGTAAGATGTTTAGATAACTATACTTAGAGAATATAAAAATGACATTTCAAGAACGTTTAGAAGCACAGATGAAATCTGAGGGTGTTAAAGGAATTGATATAGTCAACAAACTGAAAATCTCTAAGGGAACCGTAAGTCAGTGGCGTAATGGTGTAAGCAAGCCTAGAGGCGAAAACGCTGTTAGATTAGCTAAGTTTTTACGCTGTAATCTTACATGGTTAATTGAAGGAAAAGGGTTACCCAATAAAAACCTAGAATTAGAGCTAGGCCCAGACCTTAGAGGCAAGGCCCCTCTAATATCTTGGGTACAGGCTGGCAAATGGAAAGAAATTGATTTGGAAAGTTTGCAACAAGCATCTGACATCACTTTCTATCAACATACAGCAAATGTTAGTGATGAAGCATTTGCACTTCGTGTTAAAGGTGACAGTATGACGAGTTTTACGGGTGGGAAGTCAATACCTGAGGGCTCTGTAATAATAGTTGACCCGAACATGCAAGCTGAACATGGAAAAGTAATCGTCGCAAGACTAGAAGACAGCAACGAAGCAACTTTAAAGCAATTAGTTATTGATGGAGGTGCGAAATACTTAAAGCCATTTAATAACAGCTACCCGACAATGCCTATCAATGGAAACTGCACTATCATTGGGGTAGTCAAACAAGTCATACAAGATTTTTAACTAACCTCTATGACAAGATTTGCACCATTTTGTAAGACCATCTTGAGTCTTATTAGAATGGTAGAAACTTGTACCTCTTCGCCTTTTCCCACAACCTGAGCAAATCTTATACTTTATTTGCTTCCTGCTATTATCAGCTCTCAAGCAGTCAAGGCACCACTTGGTTAAACCGTCCTTATTTCTTTCGCTTTGCCCAAAGGATGAGATTGCAAGGTTATTTAGGCACTTGGAACACTTTTTGGTTTTTGAACCAGCATTACGCTGAATAACTGCTGCTTCTTGCCTAGAGATCAGGTCTGGTTTATGTTCTAAGGGCTGTTGAACGTTGGATGATACTTTTGGAATATGGTCTATAGGCTTCTCTAGCTTCTCATTATTTACATTGAATTTTGTAGAAGAACTAGTAAAAACTCTTGTTTGTTCGCGTTCTACATAACCATTCTCAGTTTCAAACCGCTCATATCTTTTTTCTTTAGTCTTTGTTTTATCTGTGTCACGATTATCAAGTAAATACCAAACTACGAAAATCCCACCAATAATTAAAATTATATCCATATAAATCACGTCGCTTAACTTAGGTCTTAACTAACCCTAAACAATAAATAGCTATATATCAACATTCCCGTTTAAACATTCTTAAGCACACAGAAACACCAATAGAAATTTATAACCCCGAACCAAAAGTTTAGTTTTATGAACTTTTTTGTTGACAGATTTGTTTGTATATATAAACTTAAATTAAGTTTAGAAAAATGAACAAAGGTATCAACATGGATAGCAACACTAAACAACATAAAGAGTCAGTTGAACTAGCACTACATCGTCTAATTTCAGCATCGCTTACTTTCGCACTTGCTAAGCACACAGCTTGCGTGAGTGTTTCGCCATCTAATGATGTGGTTTCAATCTTCATAAAAGACGAGTCAAACGAGACTGTTGCCTTAGAGACCATCTTGCTAAATGCGAAAGATTCAGCGCAAAAAATCAATGCGGTAACCGACGAGCTTAATCAGCTTAACTGCCCTCTTGATTTAGTGAGCTAAGACCATGGACGTTACAAAAATAAAAGACCTATTGGCAGATCCTTTTGAAGAACATGACATTGAATGGCGTGTTCAACAAAGCGGTGTATCTAACAAGCAAAAGCCTTGGGTAATGGTTATTCCATACATCACTAACCGCGCAATCCAACAACGATTAGATGACGTTCTAGGTCTGGATGGCTGGGAGAATGTCTATCAAGAAGCATCTAACGGTAAAGGCTACCTTTGCGGGTTAAAAGTTCGCATTGGTGATAAATGGGTAACTAAGTGGGATGGCGCAGAGTACACGAATATAGAGCCACTTAAAGGCGCTCTATCAGGCGCCATGAAGCGAACAGCCGTTCAATTTGGGATTGGCCGTTACCTCTACTCTCTTGAATCAGAGTTTGCAACTTGCTCACCAGTCAATAACCGCTTCGAGTGCGATGGTGAATACATACGCATTCCGCTTAATAAGCAACAGAAAAACGGCCCAAAAATGGAAGCACAATGGTTTCCTCCACAACTACCTGATTGGGCGTTACCAAAAGCTAAGTTCGATAAGTACTTAGAGGCGATTGAATCTGCTGAGTTAATGGAATCAATGCGAGAAGCTTACAACAAAGCTTACAAATACGCTGAAGCCGTAAACAGAATCGATATTCGAGACAAAGCAATAGCAATCAAAGACCGCAAAAAAGCTGAGCTTGAGAAGCAAAACCAAGATGAGGCAATAAATAAAAACAAAAAGTTTTTGAATTGGATCAAAACAAAAATCAGCGACCTGATCACAAGCGCTGAGAACGAATCAATTTTAAACCTTAACCATAAGAAACTGCTTCAAGAGGTTAAGGGCCATTGTAGAGCAAACAAAATTGACGCAACCAATTTTGTTAGCCAGGTAAACGAAGCGCATCAACAAGCACTAATCAACCTAAGAAACTAAATGGAGCATAGCACCATGACTACAGCAAAGCAAAGCACTGCAACAAGTCTAGTAGAAGTCGTATTTCAAGAAGACCTAACAAAACAAGGTCTGGCAGAACTTCGTAAGAAGTACCCGAAGTCATTAAAACTTGATATGCAAGATGATGATGACTTCAAAGAAGCCCGTAAAATTCGAACTGAGCGTAACAAGCTAGCCAAGGCAATCAATGATCGTCGAATCAGCTTCACTAGTGAGCTAAAAGATCACGGTGATGACTTAATCAATAAAATTGATGTTATTTACAATCCTATCATTACAGCGTTTGAAGCAGAGGATAAACGCCGTAAAGAAGAAGCAGCACGTATTAAAGCAGAACACGAAGCAATGCTAGATAAGCAGCGCCTAGATATTGCTGAGTTCAAAGGTTTTATTCAGCAATGCAAGGGCAAAGACTCTCAGTATATTGCTGATGCACTGGAGTCAGTAGATCTCATCGAAACTGATTCATTCCACAAAGACATTATTCATGAAGCTATCGACGCTAAAAAAGAAGTGATCGAAACACTTAATGAAATGTATCAGACAGCAAAAGCTAACGAAAAAGTTGAAGCTGAACGTGCTGAGTTACGTGCCAAAGAAGAGAAAATTGAAAAAGAGCGCACTATTGAAAACCGCATTAATAAATTGCGTAACAGCCCTATGGATTTCTTTGGCAAGTCTAGCCAAGTGATCCAAGACCGTATTACTCAGTTAGAAAACTATACACCTACTGAAAGTGACTTTGGGCCTCGTCTAGATGAAGTTATCCAGCTTCAAGCACAGGTAATTCAGCAACTGCGAATGATGCTTACACAAGCCAAACAACTTGAATCTGTTAACTCAGTTGCTCAGCCAATTGAAGATCAAGTCACCAGCCAAGATGTGCATAGCGTTCAGCAGGCTCAATTTGAACAACAAGAAGATAACCAACTTCAATCTCAAGATGCACCGCTTCTAGGCGGGACAATCAAGTCAGACGTTTTTGAAGCTACAACTAATACTGATGGCTATATCCCTCTGGATTTATGGCCGAGTGCAATGGACCGAGCAGAGAACGATGAATTAGACCGCGTTTGTGATCAGCTAGAAGTAGCAGAAAGTCACATCGCATTCTTAGAAGCAGAATTAAACAAAGCGCTTGCTGCTTAATTCCAAACTTTAAACAAATGTAGCGCCTTCGGGCGCGTCATTTAAGGGGAGAAACTATTTCATCAGTAACAAGAATAGCTCAACACCGTATGACTCAGCACTTACGTTGTAACAACATTATTTTTGGGTCAGCAATAGTAGTAAGCGCAAAAATAGAAAACGTTGAAGGTTGGGTTTTACCTGGTGGGAAATTTACTCGAAATAGAACTGAAGCTTTTAAAACGTGTAGAAAGATGCACTGCCTAATCGAGGTTCTAGGTGGCATAAAACCAGTAAGTCATACAGATAGAGCGGCTTAATTATGATGCACGATTACATGGCAATTCGAGGCAACTCAACACGCGCTTGCAAGGCTCGAAAACGCAAAGAATTTATTAAATTAACTGCTGTCATTGGGGCAATTGTGTTTTTAGTTGCCACCGCTGTCTGGCTCACAACCAAGTAGGTCCAGTATGTTTTGTGTCTTTGGCGTAAGTAAAAAGAAATGTAAAGCCGCTGCTGAAAAGAAGGTAAATGCTATGCGTGGCGAACTTGCGCCAAAAAATCCAGCACAGCACAAACAACTGGTTGAGGTTATGACTGAAGAATTGTTTTTAAAGTCAAAACCTACAGCTGTCAGCGGCGAATTATCAAGTCCAAGCCTAGTTGATGACTTTATAGAGCTAGCAAATAAAACGGGCGATATACGAGCTTTAAAAGGTATGAGACGAGTACATAAAGCAGATAAAAAAGGTGCTTTGCAATACTCCAAGCGTACTAAAAAACCAATTTTTGAGTGGGTGCCTCTTGAACAAAATTTCACTCAAGAGCTCATCAATGAAGAATTTTTTTAAAGGTAATTTTATGCTTTTTTCAAATTTAATAATTTATAAATTCAAGCAAGAAATTGAGTTCAATAATGAACAATTCAACGAAGCACTTGAGCAAGATATGTTTCGTCATTGTGGTGAACAAGAGTTGTCAACTTTAGGTTGGACTAAAGCTTTTGGGAAGCATGGTGAAGCACTATGCCACTTTTCAAATCGCAAAATCCTAGTGTGCGCTAAACGTGAAGAAAAAGTCCTTCCAGCGGCTGTGATTAATGAAATAGTTGCCGAAAAAATTGAGCAAATTGAACTTGAGGAAAATCGCACAGTTAAGAAGAAAGAACGTGACGAACTAAAAGAAAACACTTTGCACACGTTGCTACCTCAAGCGTTTACTAAATCAAGCCTACAATACGCATTCATTGATATGGACAGCGGTTTATTAGTGGTTAACAGCGCTAGTTTTGGAAAGGCTGAAGAGCTCACCGCCCTATTGCGTAAGTCACTTGGCACCCTGCCAATAGTTCCAGCATTTGGCGAATTTGATTTGGATGTCTTTCTTACTGATTGGTTAACTAACTTTTCTACCCCTGCCAACTTCTCAATTGGCGCAGATGCCGAAATGCAAGAGGCAGACGATAGTGGCGCAATTGTAAAACTGAAAGGCCATGACTTACAAGGTGACGAAATTAAAGCTCATTTAGATTTGGGTAAGCGAGTAACAAAACTAGCTCTTAACTGGAAAGACCGTATCAAGTTTAACTTCCAAAATGATGGTGCCATCAAACAAGTCGGCTATTCAGACACACTGAAAGAAGAAAACGCTGATATTCCTGCTGAAGATATGCCAATTAAGTTAGATGCAGACTTCATTTTAATTGCAAGTGAATTGGTCGAAATGGTGACCGAGCTTACAAATGGCGGCCTTGTTAATGGGTTCCCTGAAGATCAAGACGATTCTAACGAATCATTGCTCTCAAAATTTCAAGACAACAATGGCAATGATGAATTCTATGCCGAAGCAGTTAATTTTGTTCAAAAGTCTCAGCACGCATCTGTCTCACGTCTTCAGCGTAAATTTCGAATTGGCTATAACCGAGCTGCTCGATTAGTTGAACAGCTTGAAGCAAACGGCATCATCACCGCGCCTGGTCATAACGGCGCTCGAGAAGTATTAGTTAAGTAAGGGGTAAACCATGGCTCGCGGAGTTAATAAAGTAATCTTAGTAGGCAACTTAGGCCAAGATCCTGAAGTGCGTTACATGCCTAATGGCAATGGCGTGGCAAATATCAGTGTGGCTACAACTGATAGCTGGAAGGACAAAAATACAGGTCAATTGCAAGAGCGCACAGAATGGCATCGCGTCATTTTGTTCGGGAAACTTGCTGAAGTAGCCGGTGAATACTTACGTAAAGGTTCACAGGTTTACATTGAAGGTCGCTTGCAAACTCGCAAATGGACCGACCAATCAGGCCAAGAAAAATTCACAACAGAAATCGTTGTCGACATGGGCGGGCAGATGCAGATGCTTGGTGGCCGTAGTAACGATCAACATCAAGGAACTGGCTATCAAGGTGGTGGTTATCAGGGCGGTCATCAACAAGGCGGATATCAAGGTGGACAGCAACAAAGAAGTCACCATCAAGGCGGACAACAGAACAATCAACGTCAAAGCAATGCTCGTAATAACAATTCGCAAGGTGGATATGCCCCTAAACCGCAACAATCACAGCAGTACGGCGGACCTCAAAACCCTATGGAGCCACCTATAGATTTTGATGATGATATCCCATTCGCGCCCATCGGCTTGCAGTACCCTGCTCTATTGATGTGTATGTAAGGAAGGCCCCATGTTTGAACAATTTAAAGGCAATAAATTCAACCTTATATACGCTGATCCCGCTTGGTCATTCAGCAATAAAAAGACAGGTGGAAGCATGACAAGCGGTGCTAAGCATCAATACAAGTCGACAATGACTGTAGATGAAATCAAAGCAATGCCTATAGATGACATTGCAGCCGACGATTGCATATTGGTTCTGTGGTATGTCGGCGCAATGCCACAAGAAGCCTTAGACGTTGTGAAAGCATGGGGATTCACACTTAAAAATATGAATGGCTTCGTATGGAACAAGCTCACTGTAAATAACATTCCATTTTTTGGTATGGGCTTTTGGACTCGCGGTGGGAGCGAGTCAGCCATTATCGCAATTAAAGGAAAACCGAAAGTTGCAAGCCATTCAGTTAGAGCCGTGGGTCACTACGATCCTGAAAGCTTAGATGAAGTTTTGAAGCACACAATATTTAGCGGTGCTTTTAAGGTGGGACAGCATAGCGAAAAGCCAAACGAGTTTAGAGAGGCGTGCGTAGAGCTCGCAGGTGACGTGCCTCGTATCGAGTTATTTTCTCGTAAGCGTGTTAAAGGCTGGTCTGTTTGGGGTAATGAAGTGGGAAAATTAAATAAGAAGGCGAAAGCGGCATGACTAGATATAAAGTTGAAGAGCTAAAAGAAAAGGCTGTAACAGAAAGAGATCTTCTAATTTTGGGCACTATTGAAGAAAAATCTAAAGCGCCTCACTCTTCATTTGAGCAGATAGCGTTAAAGTTGAATAGCTGTGTTCAACAGGTAGCAAGCTTGTACCATCACTACCTAAGAGGACATATTCTCTGGCTTAACTTTGAAGAGGAAAAACTCCAAGAACTATTCCATAGAGGCTTAAGCGATCAAGAAATAGCTAACGAAATGACAATTAAGTCAACTCAGGTTCAATCAAGACGAAAAAAACTAGGATTGAACCGCCTTAGAAGAATAGAAAATGAAGAGTTGTTTATACATCAATTAAACAAGTGCATAAACAATAAACTTACAATTGAAGAAGCCGCAAATCAATTGAGCTGTTCTAAATCAAACGTTATCAATTACTGTAAAAAACATGGCTTATCTTTCAGGAAGTATGGAAGTGATAATCACCTTTCAAAGGTAAATTCATATGATCGTGCACTTATTTGTACTCTTAGAGATATAGGCTATCAACCTGAACATATCTCAAAGGTGGTAGATCACAGCCTAAACACAATTTACGCAGTTCTATATTACACACCTTCAACTGAAACCGTAGACCTATCTCAAAATGATAGAGCAATGAAACTACTCAATTGTGAAATACATGCAGGGCATTACCTTACACCTGCAGAAATAGAACTATTTAATAAAGATGGTATCGATGCATATATTTCGAAAACAGGAAGTACTGAAGCAGCAGCTTTGATGGCTTTTGTGTATCGAAACAAACAAAGAAAGTGTGAAATTATTCATGAAACCACAAGTTAAACGCCGAGCGCATAACTGGTTTGCGCTTAAACCTAAAAAGGCTGCAAAGCTTGATGATAAAGGAAAAACAAACCAATGACAGATCATCTTACTGAACTATTTAAGAAAGGTTGCAAAGTTAGTTTTTCTGCAAACGTTGTTGATACAGAAAAAGCCATTAATTTCTTTGCTGACATGTATAAAAAAGAGGAGGAAATAAATAGCGCCTCAGGGCTGCACGTTTGCGCCCTTAACTTCAGAAGCTTTGAGTCAGAAAAATTAAAGGAGCTAGTGATGATTACGCTACTTGATAAGGCTATCCAATCAGGCAATTTTGACTATCTTTTTGCCTGTAAAAATCTGTTGGAAGGTGGTGACTTATTGGATTTTGGCGATCAGATACAGATCAGCGAACATGAGTTTTTAATCATTCCTGCAAAAGAGGTAGAGCCATGAAAAAACGACCAACTTGCAAACAGTATTTAACTCATCTATTTCGACAGATGCGAATAGCAATGCCTGATAAGCCAGGTGAACCTGTGAAGCTATTTCAGCTTTACATGAATGATGTAATGACAGAGCCAAAGATACGAATCTACTACAGCACAGTGAATGGACGCACTTATTACGATATGGAAATACCAGACCAAGACGAAGATTTTACAGAGCGTTTAGAGATAGTGGCAGGACATATTAATAGTGCCATCTATTTGGCTGCAAACCCGATTGATAACAAGAAAACAGCATAGGTGATTAATGGCTTATATATGTAGCAAGTGTAAAAAACAGCTTGAAAGCCATGAAGCGTATGAATATCGAGGCGCTGTAGCTTGTGAAGATCATTTTGATGAAGTTATTGAAATGCGCGATTTTGAACGCAACGAGATTATTCAACAAGAGCATAACAAAACCAAAGTGTTTAAAGGTCTTGATCTGACTGATAGCGCTATTGGCAATGCCAATAAAAAGCTATTAAAACCAAACATTGAAATTGCTAGCAAAGAAAGCCAGCGATTAAAAAATTATGAGAGAGGTGATTCATGAATAAGCCAAAGTTAATGAAAGCTAGGAAATGGGCTGAACAACACTTTTCGCCCGAGTCTATGCCTAATCAGCGATGCTTGCGTAACTGGGTAATTGAAGGCACAGTGAAAGGCGAACTAATTGGCCCTGGTCAACATGCATATATTTATGATGACCAAGTACCGGGGTCAATCAGTAAGGCACATTCAATAGCACTTGATTTAGCGGCGAACAGTTAAATGGCACCAAGGAAACGAAATAACAATAATAGGGATCTTCCGCCCTATTTATACTTTGAAAGCGGTAAAGGCTACCGATTAACGCTTACTAATGGCGAGCGCAAAGTTATCAGTAAGAATAGAACGGAAGCTATAATAATAGCAACTGAGTACAACCGCTTAAAACGTGCTTCAATGCTTGATGTGATTTTGTCTAGTGATAGTAAATCGTCACCGCTTGCTGAGCACTGCGATGCGATTCTTGAACGCATGATCACAGACAAAGAGCCAGGCAAAAGCCTACTTTCAACATGGAATAACGATATGACGCGCGTTAAAGGTTTCTTTAGCATGCCTGGCAACCAAATTGATCTTGGCACAGTGACTGACTATATGGACGAATTTCACGGCAAGGCCAGCAACAACGTATATAATCGCAAGTTAGGCTTTTTGGAATTAGTATTTGACTATGCTAAAGACATTGGAGAAATGAAAGAAAATCCAGCTAAGCTTAAAATTAAACGACCAAAAGAAGCTAAAAAGCGTAAGGCGCTTGATGTTAAGTCTTTTACATTGATCCGTGAGGCTGCCCCGCTCTGGCTTAAAACCGCAATGGATTTAACACTGCAAACAACACATGCAGTTTTAGAAATATCACGAATCGAGTACAAGATAAAAAAAGCCGAGCAAGGCCGATGTGGTTGTATTTGGTATGACGAACCAACTATCGTTGCTGGTGATGTTATTTATGGTGAAATAGCTATTCACCGCCAAAAAACCCATAAGGCCGAAGCCTCACATGTAGTTATACCAATAGGCCAAACCATCAAAGACATTATCGACACCAGTCGAGATAATATAGCTTCACCTTATGTTGTTCATAAGTTGCCTAAGAGTCGGTCCAACCCAATGAGCAAAGAGGTAAAACATATCACTCAGATAGTTAGCCACAATATAAGTCGAGAATTTTCAAATGTCCGAGATCAGCTTGGTTTGTTTTCAAATTTACCAAAAGAAGAACGACCAACTTACCATGAAATTAGAGGTATGGCCGCACGCTTAATTGAAGCACAAGGCATCAGCCCTCAGGAAAGAATGGGCCATTCAGACAGTAAATCGACAAAGATATATACAAGCTATGGAAAGGGTATTGAGTGGGTTCAAGTTCCTCACATCAAAGTACAGATCTAACAAGGTTTTTATATAAAAAGCTGTGGTAAAATAGAACCTAAGTTATTGATTTAATTAAATACGCCAAATGCGATTTTTTCACTTAATACACTGTTTAAAAGTACAGTTAAAACAAATAAAACCCTTTTAATACAGTGCCTTACCTAGTTCCAGCTTGTTAACATGGGGTGTCAGGGGTCGCAGGTTCAAATCCTGCTATGCCGACCATCTTTTCCCCCTTTATATCAAATAGATATACAAAATCACTTTTATATTAGAAACTGCTAATTTGTAAAAGTTTTGTATTAGTTTTGCATTAGCAATTGTGAACCCCCCCCCTTTTCTAGCACGTAAATGAAATAACTTTTTCTAATGAAAACTTAAAACCCAAACTGAGCTTTTAGAGCACTCTTATTCATTTAAAAAAGCCAGCAGAGCTGGCTTTAATTCATAACGAGTCAAAAAACGCGTTAACTGATTTATCAAACAAATGATAAAAATAAAGAAATTGTCCAGTGTTGAGAATATGCGATTGCACCAATTGCTTGAACTGTTTCAATAAGCAGAAATTACAACTGAAAAACACGTTCGTAGCTGGGCGCATCTCCTCAGGTAGTGCTTGTATAAAAGAGTCGCTAACAACTATAAACTCTTGCTGAGCTACATAATTTCTTACGTAATAAATGTAATCATTATTTTGCTCATATAAAGCAATACATTCTTCATCATTAGCAACTGCAGGACGCTTCTGAAATAGTTCCACAACGTTTGAGTTAGTCATATTCATCTCCAAAAAGTTTGTCTTCGAAAATAAATACGAGCTACTTATGCAAAATTTGTATTGTCTGCTGATTTATTATTTTTTGATCGGCTGAGAAAAAACAAACTTTATGGAAAATAAAAAGCTTAATGGTGCTTGCGGAAATAGGCGAGAACCTTAAAATTACTCTCTCTAATTGGTTCAATGCAGTTGAGTCAACTTAAGCTTTAAAATGGTAATCAATATTGAACTTCAAATTTAAAAAAAACTGGCTTACACCAATGTTTGTCATAACACTTCTTTTCTCATTGGTATCTTTGGTATCTACATATTACTTTCATGATACGGAATCCATAAAGATAAAAGCCGCGCTGTTTGTATCTCCAATTTTTTACTTATGTGCAGTCTACTATTTCTCTTACCTAGTTATTACACCCAATGAAATTGTAATTGAGGGTAATAAAATAAATATTGATGGGAAAACTCATTCATTAGGTGGTAATTCGAAATGTTACGTGTACTTTGATAAGCCTATACGCGCTTCTGAAGTACTACAGGCCGAATTTGAAATTTTACTCGAGAATGAAAAACCAATAACTACATCTTGCTTTTATGATTTTGATTTTGATGAAAGTGACTTTATAACTCACTACGCAGATTGTGAGGCCGTTTTTGCACATTCAAAGGTGTTTGATTAAAGTTTTAGACTCTAGATGGGCTACATAGTTTCTTACGCAATATATGTAGCTATCATTTTGTTCATATAAAGCAATATATTCTTCATCATTAGCAACTGCAGGACGCTTCTGAAATAGTTCCACAACGTGTGAGTTAGTCATATTCATCTCCAAAAAGTTTGTCTTCGAAAATAAATACGAGCTACTTATGCAAAATTTGCATTGTCTGCCGCTTCTTATTTGTAATTAAAATTACATAGAGTAAATATAATGGAAAATGAGAAGTTACAATGTAACTCATTGGGTGTCTGCAAACTCTGGGAAGTCCATCTATTCTTTATCAAGATACAGTTATTACTTTCTCCATAGTTTCTTGAACAAAGTATCAGCTTATTAAAGCAATATGCACTTGTCCTATTGATGCCGCAGCAAATGACCTGAGTTCAAAAATTTAATTGCTGAGCACTCTGAAAATTTAGCAACAATATCAAATCAAATAAGTTTAAAACTTGCCCCATATTGATAGACGGCAATTGCCTAGTTTCACAATGTTTCAATCGTCAAATAGAGCAATTACGTTAACTCCTTAAAGGCTTGAATTGAGCTCCCCAAAACCCCGCTCAATTATTTATCACTCTGTACTTCAAACTCCTTAAAAATACTGTTCACATTCACTTTTGCGCCTAGCTTTGCAGCGATTAAAAACAGGCCTGCTAGTTTTCTGTGTACGAACAGGGCATCTACGGGTGGTGCGTGCCAATGCTCTGAGGCTGTGCTCATTTTTAGGCCGAGTTCTTTAATGCGTTTTGGTAAGTCGCTATTCGCAAAGTCATACTCACCTTGGTGGCGCAGTGGCTCGCAGGCGAGTAGAAATATATCGACGACATTATCTATATATTCTTGAGCAAGCCCTTGTTGAAAATAGCCAATTTGCTGTGCAGCTGTTGCAACATCTGCCCTATCATTATTAATCGCACCAGATAATAACTGTAAGTAGCCATCACTAATATGCTGAGGTAGTTCGCGGGTGGCGCCAAAGTCTAAAAGTACTAAGCGTTGATTGTCGATTTGATATTGATAATTGGCAAAGTTTGGATCTGTTTGAACTAGTTTAAAGCTAAATAATTCACGTAAAAATAGGCTGAGTAACTGTTCAACCGCTTTATTACGTAGCGCTTGATGTGTGTTTACTAGTTCATCTAGCTCTTGTCCTTCAACAAAACTCATTACTAAAACTTGAGAAGAACTAAGCGAATCTACCACATTGGGAGTCAGGTAATTGTCATCCCCCTTTAAACACTCGCTGTAGCGTTTTAAATAATTAGCTTCTAATTCGTAGTCAGCTTCGTTTATAAGCTGCTGTTTTGCTTCATCGATAAGAGGCTGTATTTCTACCTCTTTGGGTAGCAAACCACTGAGCCTTAGTAGATAAGCGAGATTATCAACATCACTGGCAATGCCTTTTGCAATACCTGGGTATTGCACTTTAACTGCTAACTTTTCGCCCGATTCGCGGTAAGCAATATGCACTTGCCCTATTGATGCCGCAGCAAATGGTCTAAGTTCAAAATGCGATAATTGCTCTAACCACGCATCACCCCAATGCTCTCGCATTACTTTAACTAGCTGCTTTTGCGGCATAGGTGTCGCTTCTGAACGCAGCCTTGCTAAAATTGCAGATAGCTCTGGAGTGAGTAATTCACCACTATCCATGGATAAAAGCTGCCCCAATTTCATTGCTGCGCCACGCAGATTTGCAAGCTGCTCAGCAAAGCGCTGAATATTTTTTGGCTGTAACAATAACTCTTGTCGTGATGTTTGCTTGCCTGTTGCCCATGCTTTTGTTCCTTCAAACAGCATATTACCCGCGACTTTACCAGCTAAAGAGCCAAGCCGAGCCGCCCTCGAAAACCGTGATGTTGGAACAGGTTTTTGTTTATTACTCATATTACTTCACACTATTAACTTAATGCTTTGAATACGTTGATTGCTAGAGTTTAGATCCACTTTTGTTTTTAATAGATTTTAGGCAATAAAAAGGCCGCAGGGTTTCCCGATGCGGCCTTTAAACTCAATATCATTAAGATTTATTTAATAACTTCTAAGCCACCCATGTAAGGGCGTAATACTTCTGGTACAACAATTGAGCCGTCTGCTTGTTGGTAGTTCTCTAAAATTGCTACCAGTGTACGACCAACTGCTAAACCTGAACCATTTAGTGTATGAAGTAGCTCTGGCTTTTTCTCGCCTTGACGACGGAAACGCGCTTGCATACGACGCGCTTGGAAATCAACCATGTTTGAACATGATGAGATTTCACGATAGGTGTTTTGAGCAGGTAACCATACTTCTAAATCGTAAGTTTTAGCTGCGCCAAAGCCCATATCACCCGTACATAAAATCACTTTACGGTAAGGAAGCTCTAATGCTTGTAAGATTTGCTCAGCATGACCTGTTAGCTCTTCTAGCGCTTGCATTGAATCTTCTGGTTTTACTAGTTGTACTAATTCAACTTTGTCGAATTGGTGCTGACGAATAAGACCACGTGTATCACGGCCATAGCTACCCGCTTCACTACGGAAACAAGGCGTATGCGCTGTTAAACGAATTGGTAAGTCGCTTTCGTCGTAAATTTCGTCACGAGCACTGTTTGTAAGTGGTACTTCAGCAGTAGGAATTAAGCTAAAACCAGGTTGTTGCTGACCGTCATCATCCACTAAACCTAATGTGTGGAATAAGTCACCAGCAAACTTAGGTAATTGGCTTGTGCCGTATAAGCTTGCGCTATTAACTAAGTAAGGCACATACATTTCTGTGTAGCCGTTTTTGTCTGTGTGCGTATCAAGCATGAACTGTGTAAGAGCACGGTGCATACGTGCAACTTGACCGCGCATAACAGTAAAGCGCGCACCACTGATTTTAACGCCCATTTCAAAGTCTAGGCCGTTTACGTCTTGACCAACATCAACGTGATCTTTTACTTCAAAGTCGTATGACTTAGGCGTACCCCAGGTTGAAATTTCAACGTTTTGATCTTCGTCTTCACCTACAGGTACTGATTCATCAGGTAGGTTTGGAATAGCAAGTGCAATTTGCTTAAGCTCTTCAAGTACTGCGTCTTGCTCTGCTTTAACGCTGTCTAGTTGATCGCCAAGATTACTTACTGAATCAAGCAGCTGCTGTGCTTTTTCGTGCTCGCCTTTCGCTTTTGCTTGGCCGATAGCTTTGGAACTTGCATTACGCTCGCTTTGAAGTTCTTGCGTTTTTACTTGTAATGTTTTGCGTTTTTCTTCAAGTGCAGTTACCGCTGCAGTATCAAGTTCGTAACCGCGTGATGCTAAACGTGCAGCCGCTTGTTCGATATCTTGACGTAAATATTTAGAATCTAACATGTTCGATTTTTAACCTTTTTGCATTACCAGCTGAAGGCCCAGCCAAGCCATAAATATACACACCACCACGTTTAAGGTGATATTGAGGGCCATTTTAAAAAAGTGACCTTGTTGCAAGAGCAACAACGAATCCATTGAGAATGTTGAAAAGGTGGTCAATGCACCTAAAAAGCCAATACCAATTAAGGTTTTAGCGGGGCTAACAGCGATTATTTCTTTTTCAATCAAGCCGTATAAAATGCCCATTAACAATGAACCAAGAATATTAACTGTCAATGTGCCAAAAGGGAATCCCCTACCGAGCAGTTTTAGCATGGTTTCGCTAAGAAAATAGCGTAAACATGCCCCTGAAGCGCCACCCATTGCAATCATCATGTAAAGTTTCAAACTATTCATAACGTTTAATATCACTTTGCTCGTTGCGCTGAGTTAAATAGTCCAGCTTTTGTTTTATTTTTTGTTCAAGCCCGCGGTCGGTTGGGAAGTAATACTGGCGATCATTAATAGCCTCAGGGAAATACTTTTCACCTGCAGCAAATGCACCTTCTTCATTGTGAGCATACCGATATTCGGCGCCATAACCTAAGTCTTTCATTAAGCTAGTTGGTGCATTTCGTAGATGCTCTGGCACCGGATGACTCGGCTCATTTTTAGCATCTTGCATAGCTTGATTAAATGCCATATACACAGCGTTACTTTTCGGGGCACTGGCTAAGTATATGGTGGCTTGTGCAATAGCACGCTCACCTTCACTTGGGCCAACACGTTGAAAAATATCCCACGCATTGAGTGCGACTTCCATCGCTCGCGGGTCGGCATTGCCAATATCTTCTGTAGCAATCGCTAATAAGCGCCTTGCAACATAAAGTGGGTCGCCGCCCCCTGCTAAAATACGGCAGTACCAATATAAAGCGCCATCAGGTGAACTACCTCGCACTGACTTATGAAACGCTGAAATCAAGTCGTAGAACTCATCACCGCCTTTGTCGTACTTGGCTAAATGAGTTGGCAGTACTTGGCTTAAAACATGTTGATCAACTAGGTATTTGCCCTGCTGCTCAGTGGTTAAGTCAACCGCTTGTTCTAACAGGTTAAGTACTTTACGTGCATCGCCGTCACTTGCTTGGCAAAGCGCTTGTTTAGCGTTTTCGGCAATTTCAATGTGTTTTTGGCTGAGCTCTACGTCTTGGCGTAAGGCGCGCTCAATTACATTAAATAAATCGGCTTGCTCAAGTGCTTTTAATACATATACACGGGCACGAGACAGTATCGCGTTATTAAGTGCAAATGATGGGTTTTCGGTGGTCGCGCCAACAAAAATAAACGTACCATCTTCAATATGTGGCAAAAATGCATCTTGCTGAGATTTATTAAAACGGTGTACTTCGTCAACAAACAATAAGGTGCGTTGCCCTCGCCCTGCAAGATTTGCTTTTGCTTCGCTTACTGCCTCACGAATATCTTTTACACCTGCTGTGACTGCCGACATTTGAATAAGGCTGGCATCGGCATGGTTTGCAATAATCTGCGCTAACGTGGTTTTACCAACGCCTGGCGGCCCCCACAAAATGAGGCTGTGACATCGTCCTGCAAGAATCGCTTGGTAAAGAGGTTTATCGGGGCTTAAAAGGTGCTGCTGACCTATATAGTCATTGAGTGTTTCGGGTCGCATGCGCGCCGCAAGTGGGCGCACATCAGGGCCAAAATTAAATCCGAGATTACTCAAGCCTTAATCACCTTGGCTTTGGTCGTCAACTTCAACACCTTCAGGAATAGTAAATTCAAAGGTTTGAGTTGCAAGTGCTTCGTTTACTTTAGCCTCTTTAAAAGTAAATAAAGATTGCTGACCAGAGGTATCTAGTACTGTCAGTGATGCTAGGCCTTGCTCTTTAGCATTAAAGCTAATGTCTAGTTGCTCAACTTGGCTCTCAACGCCTTTGTTTGGTGTGACGCTAAAACCTGCATCGGTTGCCACAACTTGGTATTTAGCCCATTGCTCTGGATCTTTTGAGGTCAACAATACAAACGGAGTTGAATCAATCAGGCTGTGGGTATTCATAATCGTTACTTGCTCAGCAAAGCTGTCGAAGTAATAAGTTTTGTCGCCATTTGACACAAACAAGGTATCGTCTGGGCTTTGTTGCTGCCAGCGGATCATCATAGGTTGCTGCAGGGCAATATTCCCCTCACCTTGCATGATAGCTTCGCCTTGCGAATCGGTAACCTGCTGTGAAAACTCTGCTTTAAAACTTTTAATCGCAGCCAGTTGTTGTTGCAACGCTTCGCTATCGTCTGCAAAACTTTGACCGCTTAATAAACAACCCATAATTAGGGCTAGGTATTTAATTTTTTTCATTAATTTGCTCCACCATTTGGCACTAAGACTTCGCGGGCACCGTTGTGTCCTGGTGCGCTAACAATGCCTGATGTTTCCATTTGTTCAACTAAGCGAGCTGCGCGGTTATAACCTACACGAAGCTTACGCTGTACACTCGATACCGACACTTTGCCGGTTTCAATTACAAATGATACTGCTTCATCGTAAAGCGGATCTGACTCTTCATCACCGTCTTCACTGGTTTCTCCTGGTAATAAAATTTCTTCTGTGGCATCGCCATTTAAAATTTCATCAATATAATTTGGTTTGCCACGTTTTTTCCAATCATCTACGACCGCATGAACTTCGTGGTCGTCTACAAACGCGCCATGCACACGCACTGGTACACTGGTACCTGGCGGTAAGTAAAGCATGTCACCCATACCAAGTAAGTTTTCAGCGCCTTGCTGATCTAAAATGGTACGCGAGTCAATTTTACTTGAAACTTGGAACGCCATACGGGTTGGAATATTCGCTTTTATCAAACCTGTAATTACGTCAACCGATGGGCGTTGTGTTGCTAACACTAAGTGAATACCCGCAGCACGGGCTTTTTGCGCGATACGTGCAATCAACTCTTCCACTTTTTTACCCAC
The DNA here is from genome assembly GCF_019134595.1 of Pseudoalteromonas shioyasakiensis. Classification (NCBI taxonomy): domain Bacteria; kingdom Pseudomonadati; phylum Pseudomonadota; class Gammaproteobacteria; order Alteromonadales; family Pseudoalteromonadaceae; genus Pseudoalteromonas; species Pseudoalteromonas shioyasakiensis. The sequence goes on from NZ_CP077770.1 coordinate 2,244,166, forward strand.
GATCATCATCATGTCGGCAAATTCGTCAATGACCACCACAATACTTGGTAGTTTATCTAGCTCTTCAGGGCCATCGGCCATACCGTCGGTGTCTTTAAACAGTGGATCTAGAATCGGTTGACCCGCTTCTTTGGCATCCAACACTTTTTGGTTGTAACCTTTTAAATTACGCACACCAAGTGCCGACATAAGCTTATAACGACGTTCCATTTCGCCTACACACCAACGCAATGCATTGGCTGCTTCTTTCATGTCGGTAACAACTTCACATAATAAATGTGGGATTCCTTCGTACACAGAAAGTTCAAGCATTTTCGGGTCGATCATGATCATACGAACATCATCAGGGCCCGATTTGTATAGTAAGCTTAATATCATTACATTAACGCCCACTGACTTACCTGAACCTGTGGTACCCGCAACAAGTAAATGTGGCATTTTGCCAAGGTCAGCACACACCGGCTCCCCAGCAATGTCTTTACCTAACACCATAGTCAGTGGTGATGGGTTTGATTCAAACTTAGGCGCGTTAATAACTTCGCTTAAACGCACAATTTCACGGTGTTTGTTAGGCAGCTCTAAACCAACATAGGTTTTACCCGGAATAACTTCTACTACACGCACGCTTACAGCAGACAGTGAACGCGCTAAATCTTTCGCTAGGCCAGTGATTTTAGCTACTTTAATACCCGGCGCTAAATCAAGCTCAAAGCGCGTTACAACCGGACCTGGGTAAACACCCACAACCGCAGCTTGAATGTTAAAATCAAGTAATTTGGTTTCAACTAGACGCGAAATACCATCAAGCTCTTCTTGAGATAATGGGTTTTTCGCTTTATCTGGGCGGTCTAATAAATCAAGTGATGGTAACGGGTTTGTAGGCGGCTGCTCTTCAAGCAGTGCTTCAAACTTTTCTTTTGCCGTTGGTGGTGGCTCATATGCAGGTTTTGGTTTAGGCATAGGGCGCGCAGGCGAAACAACCGTTGTGACAGGTTTTTCGGGCTCAACAACTGGGCTCTGATCAAGCGCATTCAGTGCCGATACGGTATCGAATGATTCATCATCAAGGGCACTAAAACCAATTTCTTGGTCAAGAATATCATCAAGCTCATCAAAGCCTTTAAAGTCATCATCGGCTTTTTCAGCAGGCTTTTGCTGTGCTTTAGCTGGCTTTGGCTCTTCTTCATCAGCATCATTAAAGCTAATAGCTGGCTCGTTTTCTGGCTCTACAAAGTTAGCGTCTGGCTCTGTAGTGGCAATATCTTTAACGGCTTCTTTTTCACGATGCAGCCACGCAGAAAATTGCTCACGTAAAAAGTAAAATGCTTTCATTACCCACTTGCCGACAAAATCGACAAATTGCACCCACGAAATACCGGTTAATAGGGTTAAACCAGCAAAGAAAAAACACAGTAATAAAATTGAGGTGCCGGTAAAATTAAAGGTTGGCATCATTGCTGTAGCAATAACATCCCCCACTACCCCACCAGATGAAAAGTTATAAATATCATCAAAATTAATGCTGCTGATGGCCGTTGCTGAAGTAATAAACAGCGCAAAACCAATAACACGTAAGGCAAGCGTGGTGTAATCAAGCTGGAAAATACGGTGTGGCTGTTTAAACAATAAATAACCGAACAATTGAATAGCAACAGGCACTAAATAAGCAAGCCAGCCAAAAGTGAGTAATAGGATATCTGCAACCCAAGCTCCCGCTGTGCCGGTAATATTCTTAACATTAACAAATTCACCGGTTTGCGACCATGAAGGGTCCGCAGGATCAAAACTGATTAATGCACATAAAATAAATACTGCAGCAAAGGTGCTGATGATTAGCCCCGTTTCTAACAGTCTTTGAACACCATTTAGGCGCATAGCTCCCTATTCCTTATTATTCTTTACTGATCGATTAGCAGTGAAATACCTTAGCAGGAAATGCCGTTTGATGCACTTTATCTTAGCCTTGATGGACTGATAATGAACAAGTTTTTGTTACTCAATATGTATTTTAACAGTTTAGGCAATATATGGGCGAATAATGACCCCTTCTTCACCTTTTACTTCTTCCATTACCACATAAGTTCGGCTTTCACTGACATTTGGTAGTTTTAGTAGAATATCACCCAGTACATTTCGATATTCCGACATATCATTTACACGTGTTTTTAATAGAAAATCGAAATTACCCGACACTAGATGGCATTCAATTATTTCGTCGTGCTTTTTAACCGCAGCGTTGAACTCTTCAAAAACATCTGGTGAGGTTTTGGTGATGGTTACTTCTACATAAACCGACAAACCTTGGCCAAGTTTAGCAGGATCCACTACTGCTTTATATCCGAGTATATAACCCTCTCTTTCGAGCTTTTTTACCCGCTCCAAACAAGGGGTGGCACTTAGCCCTACACGCCTTGCCAGCTCTACGTTAGAGATCCGACCATCGAGCTGTAATTCCATTAAAATTTTACGGTCTATTCTGTCGAGTAATTGATGCATAAGCCAAACCAGAGTTTTGCACTGTTTAAAATATATTTTTAGATTATATCACTAGATTACCACTTAAAAAAGGTGAGACACACTGGCTGGTCATGAATATAATAGTCAAAAATTTTATCCCGTTCTATTAAGGCGAAAAACTATGATTATTGGTGTACCTAAAGAAATCAAAAACCATGAATACCGTGTAGGTATGGTTCCTGCGAGTGTTCGTGAACTAGTAAACCATGGCCACCAAGTGTTTGTTGAAACTGATGCTGGTATGGGCATTGGCTTCACTAACGAAGATTATGTTGCAGCTGGTGCTGAAATTTTACCAACAGCAGCAGACGTTTTTGCTAAAGCTGAAATGATCGTTAAAGTAAAAGAGCCACAAGCTGTTGAGCGTGCAATGTTACGCGAAGACCAAATCCTATTTACTTACCTTCACTTAGCACCGGATCTTCCACAAACTGAAGACCTAGTTAAAAGTGGCGCAGTGTGTATCGCTTACGAAACAGTAACTGATTCACGTGGCGGTTTACCTCTTCTTGCTCCTATGAGTGAAGTTGCAGGTCGTATGTCTATCCAAGCTGGTGCACAAGCGCTTGAAAAATCAAACCACGGCCGTGGTATGTTACTTGGTGGTGTACCAGGTGTTGAGCCAGCTAAAGTTGTTGTTATCGGCGGCGGCATGGTTGGTCGTAGCGCAGCGCAAATGGCTGTTGGCCTAGGTGCTGATGTTGTTGTTCTTGACCGTAACATCGACGTACTACGTGCATTAGACGCACAGTTCGGTAATAAAGTTAAAGCTATCTACTCTACTGCTGACGCATTAGAAAAACACGTACTAGAAGCTGACCTTGTGATCGGTGGCGTACTAATCCCAGGTGCAGCGGCGCCTAAACTAGTTACAGCTGAGCACATCAAAGCAATGAAGCCTGGTTCTGCAATCGTTGACGTTGCAATCGACCAAGGTGGTTGTATCGCAACTTCTAAAGCGACAACTCACGCTGATCCTACTTACATCGTTGATGACGTTGTTCACTATTGTGTTGCTAACATGCCAGGTGCTGTTCCACGTACTTCTACGTTCGCACTTAACAACGCAACATTACCGTTCATCATCAACCTTGCTAACAAAGGCTACAAGAAAGCGCTTCTTGACGATGCAAACTTCTTAAAAGGCTTGAACGTGATCAAAGGTAAAGTAACTTATAAAGAAGTAGCTGAAGCTTTCAACATGGAATATGTTGACCCACGTACAGCAGTTGAAAATGCTTAATTAGCATTGTGAAACAAAAAAAGCAGCGATATCGCTGCTTTTTTTATGCCTGTTTGCAAGTGAAGTGCTCTACTTGCAAACAAGTTTGAAAATAGTTTTTAACGACGCTTAGTTTGTTTAGCGCGTTGATTGTGCTTTTTAACCGCCTTACGGATTTGGTTAATTTTGGCACGTTTGTCTTTACGCTTTTCAGGAATAACCGACAGCTTAGTTTGCGTTTCGCGCCCTAGTTGTACTGTTTTACGTAAATAGTTAACCGTGTCTAAATCAAGTTCAGCCCAACCACCTTGTGGCAAGCGCTTATCAAGCTCTAATTTACCGTAACGAATACGGATAAGACGCGATACTTCAACATCTTGTGATTGCCATAAACGACGTACTTCGCGGTTACGGCCTTCTGTTAAAGTCACATTGAACCAACGGTTGATACCTTCACCACCCATAGGTTTGATGTTCAAGAATTTTGCAGGGCCATCTTCAAGCTCAACACCTTTAGTTAAAGTGCGTAGCGTTTCGTTAGTCACTTCACCAAACACACGAGCTGAGTACTCACGCTCTACTTCGTAGCTTGGGTGCATTAAACGGTTAGCAAGTTCACCATCGTTAGTAAACAGCATTAAACCAGCGGTATTAATATCTAGTCGGCCAACTGCAATCCAGCGTTCACCATCGACACGTGGTAAACGGTCAAATACCGTACGACGGCCTTCAGGGTCTTTACGTGTACATAACTCGCCTTCTGGTTTGTTATACATAAGCACACGACAAATACGGTCGTCTTTGTCTTCAATTTTTACCACGTGACCGTCAACTCGAATTATATCGGTTGCTTCAACACGGTCACCTAAACGTGCCACTTTACCATTCACGCTCACACGGTTGGCATCGATGTATTTTTCCATTTCACGACGTGAACCCACGCCAGCACGGGCTAATACTTTTTGTAACTTTTCAGTTTCTACATTACTCATTCAGATAGTTCTCTCACAGAAGGATCGCTCAATAACTGGTTGATTTTACTCTCCTGAAGTTCAGGTAACGGCGGTAATTCATCTAAACCAGCTAATGAAAAATAATCTAAGAAAGCGGATGTTGTGGCATACAACGCTGGGCGCCCAGGCACCTCTTTATGGCCAACAACTCTAACCCACTCTCTTTCTAATAAGGTTTTAATAATTCCTGAGCCAACAGCAACCCCCCGTACTTGTTCAATTTCACCACGGGTAATAGGTTGTCTATAGGCAATCAAGGATAAAGTTTCTAGTAGTGCTCGTGAGTATTTAGGTGCGCGCTCTTGCCATAAGTTTGCCAGCCAGGGCGCTAAACTAGCGCAGGCTTGAAACCTGTAACCGCTGCCTACTGCAACAAGCTTAATGCCTCGGGTTTGATAATGCGTTTGAATTTGTTCAATTGCATTATTAATGCGCGGCATAGATACGCTTAAATCAGCTAATACTGTCTCTTTTAAATGACGTTTAGACACAGGTTTTCCAGCAACAAAAATCGCGGCTTCTATGATTTCGACTAACTGTTCATCACTGATACGTTTTGTGGCCATCGCTACTAAAGGTCATTTTAAATCACTAACGCTCTATTATGACAGAAGTCGGCCAAGGTTGGAAAAATTATTGTAAAAAAGCCAGTGTAAAACACTGGCTTTGGGGGATATTTATGAATGGATATTGAAATTAGCTATTTTTAACCATTTCAAGGGCATCATCTTCGGCAACGTCGCTGCCATATTTGCTAATGTAATTAACAAACTCAGTGCGGCTTACACGCTTATCTTTGTTGCTATCCATATAGCCAAAGTGATTTGCGATATCGTCGTCATCGGCTTCTTCAATAGAAACATAACCATTTTTGTCGTTATCTAACGATTTAAAGTCATTTTCGATTGGGTCAAATTTAGCGATTTCAGCTTTAAATGCTGATTCAGATACCTCACTATCAGTTGCTACCTTGCCCGTATTTAATTGCATGTATGCATTAAATTCAGTACGGCTGATTTGCTCATCCATATTGGTATCGATATTTGAAAAATGATCCCAAATTGCATCATCGTCAGCTTCTACTTTAGAGATATAACCGTCATTGTCATTATCTAGGCTGCCAAAATCGCTATCGATTTTTGCTAAAGAGTTACTTGCAGAACATGCTGAAAGACTTAGTGCTGCTAAAATTGTTGATGCTAAAGTTAACTTGTTCATAAGACATTTCCTTGTAGTCGATTAGATTCACTTCGACTGTTACAAGTTGAATGCCAAAATGCCTTATTGGCTAAAATCAAGCACTTACAGCTCGGTTAAGTTGAGGTTAAGCCTATGATTTAGCAAGCTTTTCATGGAGTGCTGTAATTTTTTCATAAAAAAAGCGCTCCGAAGAGCGCTTTTTACAAATAACAAAAATGCCGCTATTAGATAGCTGCGTTTTGGTAACGCTTAACGAAGTCTGTTACTGCTTCGCCGTTACATTTTAACGTATTTAAGTTACCAATTTTTTCACGCACAGGTGTTAAACCTTTTTTAAGTGCAGTGATGCAAAGTTGAGTTTCTTTTTGCTCATTTTTAGCAAACACTTCAACAGCTGCTTTAGCTGCTTCTTGTGATTGTGCTTTTTTAGCAATTTCACGGATGTCAGTACCGTTACATAAAATGCTTTTTGAAAAACGTGACATTGAAATGCCATGCTTTGCTGCTTCTTTACGTGCAGCGGTAAACCCTTCGTTCGCACTTAAGCTACATAACTTTGACTCAATACGGTTATCAGCTGAAAAGTAGTGCGGGTTGCTTGCTAATGAGCTGAATGAGATACATGCAAGAGAAAGCATCACTAATTGTTTTTTCATGGTTTACCTTTAAATAGTACATAATATGAACGGATGGTTTGCGCGCATTATATAAACAAAAATCAGTAGATCAACTGAATTATTTATTTAATTTAATAATTAATAGTGAGTTAACAATGTTTTTAAATTAAGCAGCAATTGATCAACATTTACCCAATTTGATTTTCGTAATTAGCTCATGAATAAGCCCTAGTTTGATGATAGAATTGCGCTAAACACTGAAACAAAAATAATAGGTGCACCATGAAGGTAATCTCATTTAACATTAACGGCCTGCGCGCTCGTTTACACCAATTGCAAGCCGTAATTGATAAACATCAACCAGATATTATTGGCTTACAAGAAATCAAAGTACATGATGAGGCCTTCCCTCTCGAAGACGTGCAAAAAATGGGTTATCACGTTTATTTTCATGGTCAAAAAGCGCATTACGGCGTGGCAATGTTATGTAAACAAGAGCCAAAATCAGTTGTTAAAGGCTTTGCTACCGATACTGACGAATCACAGCGTCGTATGATCAGTGTTACCGTGACACAAGAAAATGGTCGTGACCTAACGGTGATGAATGGCTATTTCCCGCAAGGCGATAATATTGCCCACGAAACCAAATTCCCTTACAAGCGTCAATTCTATAAAGATTTAATGACTCACTTAGAAGATAACCACACGCCAGAGCAAGATGTTATTGTGATGGGCGACATTAATATTTCACCAACCGATCTCGACATTGGTATTGGTGAACCAAACCGTAAGCGCTGGTTAAAAACTGGTAAGTGTTCGTTCCAGCCTGAAGAGCGTGAATGGTTAAGCACTTTATTAAACTGGGGCTTTAAAGATACCTTCCGTGAACTTTACCCAGAAAAAACCGAGCAATACTCGTGGTTTGATTACCGCTCAAAAGGGTTTGATGACAACCGCGGTCTGCGTATTGATGTGATCTTAGCAACCCCAGCTCTTGCTGAGCGTTGTGTTGAGTCTGGTATCGATTACGAATTGCGTGGTATCGAAAAACCATCTGATCATGCGCCAATTTGGTCAACATTTAACGCATGATAGACACACTGCAATGGCAGCTCCCATTGTGGAGCTGTGTGGCTATAATAGTTTGGCTCAGCTTTGATAAACAAAGCCTGTCACATTTGCTGGCAACACCGATAAGACAAGTGGGTGTGCTCGCATGTGCTTTAGTACTTGCTGTACTGTGGCGCATTAAAGCGGGGATATTGCCAGGCCTCGAATTGCATATTTTAGGGGTCACTGCTGTGACCCTGATTTTAGGTTGGCGACTGGCTATTTTTGCAAGCCTTCTTGCAAGTTTACTCTTGGTATTAGTCGCTCAGTTGCCAGTATCAATGCTGCCAGTGCATTTATTGTTTACTGCTTTTTTACCAATTACATTGAGCTATTTGTGTTTTGTGCTTTGCTACAGCTATCTGCCAAGACACTTTTTTATTTATATCTTTGTATGCGCGTTTTTAACTGCTGCTGTTATCGCCTGTATTAAAATACTTACCAGCGGTGTGTTTTATTACTTGCTAGGTGATTACAGCTTTATTGAGATTTCAGAAAACTATCTGATCCTGTGTGCCATAATTTGGTTTCCAGAAGCAATGCTCAATGGCATGGCCATTACCTTGATGATCACGTATCGCCCTCATTGGGTTAAAACCTTTTATGATAAGGACTATTTAGACTCATGAGTCTTCACTATCACTGCCCGCTTTGCGGGCTTGAACTTACTCTAACCGATAAAACATACCGTTGTGACAACAACCACAGTTTTGATATCGCCAAAGAGGGTTATGTCAATTTACTTCCCGTGCAAAATAAAAAGTCTAAACAACCGGGTGATAACCTTGAAATGGTGCAGGCTCGCCGCGCTTTTTTAAGTACCGGGCACTATTTGTTTTTACAACAAGCTTTAGCAGAGCTAGTGGCCTCTCTCGAACCAAGTTCAGTGATTGATTTAGGCTGTGGTGAAGGCTTTTACACTCAAGCAATTGCAGCGCAGTCAAGTGCCGATGTATATGGTGTCGATATTTCTAAGCCCGCGGTAAAATACGCCGCTAAGCGTTACGAAAATGCGCATTTTAGTGTCGCGTCGATTAGCCAAGCCCCTTTTGCAGATGCGCAGGCTGATGTGCTTGTTAGTGTGTTTGCCCCTTTATTTGCACAAGAACTTGCTCGCCTTGCCAAACCGCAAGCTAGTTTACTTGTTGCAAGCCCTGGTCCTTGGCACCTTAAAGAGTTAAAAGCGTTTATTTATGCTGATGTGAAACCGCATACAGAGATAGAACCACCAGCAGGCTTCAGCAAAGAGTCGATAAACTTATTAGAGCAACAGGTGCTGTTGTCTGTCGATGAGATTAAACATTTAATTATGATGACGCCGTTTGCGTGGAAGTTTCGACCAGAGCATTGGCTACAGATAGAGCAACAAGGCCCACAAAAAGTAACGTTATCGTTTTATGTGAGCCAGTTTATTCGCGATTAGAAGTGTTCTTTAGTGAAGGCTTTGTCCATTTTTTCGAACATGTCTTTTAATAATTGAGCTAAATCAGTATAGCGTGGTTTTTCAGTCGTTAATTGTGACTGATAACCATGCGCCTTCATTTTACTGTGCAGCTCGGTATACCAACTTAGCATTGCTGGCTCTAAACGGGTTTCTGCACGGCGGCCTAGCCACAACAAACCTTGAAGCGGTAGTGATAAAAAGAATATCGCGATAGTGATAGCTTGTGGAAAATAATCACTACCTAAGTAATTCACTTGCATAAATACGGTCAGCATTGCCAATATTGGCATCACTGTAATTGCCAGATCAGTGGCCTTGATCACTCTAAATTCGGCAAACAATGGAGCGAGCTCTTGTCGCATCGGCCATTTTTTTGCGTACTGACGACCTGTTTGCACTTGTGACATGACACCTTTTTGCATCATCACTCCTAGGGTTTTCAACTTGTTTCACAACCGAGTGTAACACACTCCCGGATACAATCCCTGCAAAACCTGTCCTAGTTTTAATACCAAATTAATGGTTAGGAGACTAACGTTTAAAGTCTAAATGAGATAAAATGTTATCGGCTTAAGTCAACCAGACTTTAGTATAATTACAGCCTAGCTTTGTTAAGTGTAGCAACAAAATACTTATTTACTATACTGGCAAAGAATTCTAATTATCAAGCCTTAATATACACTGACTGATATCGTACTTTTAGGACCTAGCTATGTCGACGCCCCTTTGCTCACCACAACATGTTTTAGTACTGAACTGTGGTAGTTCAAGTTTAAAATTTGCCATTTTAGATGCCGCCACTTCTGACGAAGTTATTTCTGGTTTAGCTGAGCGCCTTGGCTCAGACACGCCTTCAATCAAATATAAATATAATGGTGAAAAACAACTTATTGAGCTTGCAAAGGGCCAAGCCCACGATGCAGCAATTGCTGAGCTTGTGAAGCTAGTTAATGAGCTAGGCCTTGCAGATAATTTAATTGCCGTGGGTCATCGTGTTGTGCACGGTGGTGAGCATTTCACTGAATCTGTGCTTATCGACGATGATGTACTTGCAGCTATCGAAAAAACAGCCGCACTAGCACCACTTCATAACCCAGCCAATTTATTGGGTATTCGCACTGCACAGCAAGCGTTCTCAGCGCTGCCGCAAATTGCTGTGTTTGATACGGCATTTCATCAAAGCATGCCAAATATTGCGTACTTATATGCCCTACCTTACTCGCTTTATAAAGAGCACGGCGTAAGACGCTACGGTTTCCATGGTACAAGCCATTATTATGTTGCTGGTGAAGCTGCAAAATTATTAGGCAAAGAGCGCGAGCAAACCAATGTGATCAGTGCGCATTTAGGTAATGGTTGTTCGGTGTGTGCGATTAAAGATGGTAAGAGTGTTGATACCAGTATGGGCCTTACACCGCTTGAAGGCTTAGTGATGGGTACCCGCAGTGGTAGCATCGACCCGGGTTTATTCACGTTTTTAACTCAGCAACTTAATTATTCAGTGCAAGAAATTGATGACTTACTTAATAAGCAAAGTGGCTTGTTAGGTATTAGTGAATTGTCAAATGATTGTCGCACTATTGAAGAAGCCGCTGTTGAAGGCCACCCGCAAGCGAACCTTGCACTCGATATTTTCTGCTACCGTTTAGCAAAACAAATCGCCGCATTTTTGGTGCCTTTACAACGCCTTGATGCACTTATTTTCACCGGTGGTATTGGTGAGAACTCAGATATTATTCGTGACAAAGTAATCACCCAATTAGGCTTTTTAGGCCTTGAGTGTGATGAAGCTGCTAACCTAGCGGCACGTTTTGGTAAAGAAGGCTTAATTTCAAAAGGCCAAGCGCATGCTAAAGCGTTTGTGATCCCGACTAACGAAGAATGGGTTATTGCTAACGATGCAGCCCGCATTGCAAAGGAGGGTTAAGTAAATGGCACGTAGAATTATGTTGATCCCTATTTCGACTGGGGTTGGTTTAACATCTGTTTCTGTTGGTTTAGTGCGTGCGCTTGAGCAAAAAGCGCTTAAAGTTAACTTTTTCAAACCAATTGCTCAGCCGCGCTCTGGCGATACAGGTCCTGAAAAGTCGACGCAAATTGTCACCCATGGCTCACCAATTAATCCACCAACACCATTTGAGCTTAGCTATGCAGAGCAAATGATTGGTGATGGTAAAGGCGACGACTTACTAGAAGAAATCGTAGAGCGCTTTGAAAGCACCATTAAAGAAGACGAAATTGCTATTATCGAAGGTATGGTGCCAACACGTCGTCAGCCTTACGCTGGCCGTGTAAACCGTGAAATCGCGCAAACTCTGGGTGCTGATATTGTTTTTGTTTTAACACCTAGTAACGATAGCAATGACCAAATTGAAGACCGTTTAGAAATCGCCTCAGGCAACTATGGCGGTGTTAACCACCCTCGTGTGCTAGGTTGTATTTTCAATAAAGTTAATGCACCTCTAGATGACGAAGGTCGTGCCCGTGCTGATCTAGTTGAAGCCCATGAGCCTGAGCAACTTGAAAACGAATTAAACCGTTTAGCATCACTACCTATTTTCAGAAAGCACCCATTTAAATTATTAGGTTCAATCCCGTGGGATTTCGACCTAGTAGCGCCACGTGTGCGTGATTTATGTGAATACCTAAAGGCTGAAGTTATTAACGAAGGCGACATGGCTCACCGTCGTTTACGTCGCGTTACTTTCTGTGCTCGTACTGTATCGAATATTTTAAGCCACTTTACCCCTGGTGCATTACTGGTAACTCCGGGCGATCGCTCTGATGTACTCGTTGCCGCTTGTTTATCGGCTATGAATGGTACAAAACTTGGGGCTATCTTATTAACCGGTGGCTTTAAGCCTGAAGATCGCATCATGAAATTGTGCGAACAAGCTATGAATACCGGCCTGCCGATTCTTGCAACACAAGAAGATACGTGGCGCACGTCTTTATTACTGCACAACTTCAATATGGAAGTACCGTGCGATGATGACCAACGTATCGATAAAGTAAAAGATCACAACGCGAGTAACATTGACTCTGACTGGTTAGACAGCCTTGCACAAAGTGTTGGTCGTACTCGTAAAATGTCTCCGCCAGCGTTTCGCTTCTTACTAACAGATAAGGCCCGTCAAGCGAAGAAAACGGTTGTTTTACCTGAAGGTAATGAGCCGCGCACGATTAAAGCCGCAGCAATTTGTGGTCAACGTGGTATTGCAAAAACAATCCTACTTGGTGACAAAGAAGAAATTTTACGTATTGCTGAGCAACAAGGTGTTGAGCTAAACGATAACGTAACCATTGTTGAACCAGGTGATGTGATCAACGATTACGTTGCGCCTATGGTCGAAATTCGTAAAAACAAAGGCTTAACAGAAGTGGTTGCCCAAGAGCAATTACTTGATAATGTTGTACTCGGTACTATGATGCTTGAACAAGGTAAAGTAGATGGCCTAGTGTCAGGTGCTGTTAACACTACAGCGAATACGATTCGCCCACCACTACAGTTAATTAAAACAGCACCGGGTTCATCGTTGGTATCATCAGTCTTCTTTATGTTGTTACCTGATCAAGTTCTGGTATACGGTGACTGTGCTATCAACCCTGATCCAACAGCAGAGCAACTGGCCGATATCGCGATTCAATCAGCGGATTCAGCGGCTGCGTTTGGTATTGAACCGCGTGTTGCAATGATCAGCTACAGTACGGGTACCTCGGGTTCAGGTGCTGACGTAGAAAAAGTCCGTGAAGCCACTAAGCTTGCCCAGCAAAAGCGCCCTGATTTAGTGATTGATGGCCCGCTTCAGTATGATGCTGCAATTATGGAAAACGTAGCACTTAAGAAAGCACCAGACAGCCCGGTTGCAGGTAAAGCAACAGTGTTTGTATTCCCAGATTTAAATACCGGTAATACAACTTATAAAGCCGTACAACGTAGTGCCGATTTAATTAGTATTGGCCCAATGCTGCAAGGTATGCGCAAGCCGGTAAATGACTTGAGCCGTGGTGCATTAGTAGACGATATTGTTTACACCATTGCCCTAACAGCGATTCAAGCTAAGCAAGTTGAAAGCTTAAAAAATTAACCCTTCAAAATTTAGGCTAATTTATAAAACCTTTATAAATTAGCCTATTACCTTCTTTATACTGACCTATTCCCATATTTATCCACAGAATCTGTGGACAACCTCAACAGCAATATTGAGTAAAACCTCAGCAATCAAAATTATTGCGCTTTATCTTAACTTTGTTTACCTATACTATAAATTCAAAGGCTTCAAAGATAGGATCGCAGATGTCAAAACAAACGTTACAACTTCATAGTGAAGAACTTACCATTCATAGTTTAGATGTCGATGCGACGATTGATCCTGCCTTACTCCAACAAGCTATTTTCTTTATTGCAAAAACGGCTGATGAGCTGTCTATTGTCTGCCCTAGTAGTTTCCAACTCGACAGTCTTGATCAAGAAACCGACTGGCAAGCACTTGAAGTAATTGGCCCACTTGGTTTTTCGTTAACTGGTATTATGGCGAATATTTCTGGCGTACTAGCAAAAGCGTCGATCTCGATTTTTGCCCTATCAACCTACGATACAGATTATGTATTGGTGAAAAAGCAAAGTATGGCCAAAGCTATTACAGCCCTGAAAAAAGACGGTTACCATGTGCTAGGTGATGTTAAATAAGCCATGACTAACGAAGTTCAATACTTACCCGAACGCAGCCTCAGAAAAGCGCGCTGTATGGCTATTAAAAGCCCATTTACTGGGCGTGTAAAATGCATTAGCGAGCACCCTGAGCCATTTTTTCGTTTTGCCACCCTTGGCCCGGGGATTAGTGTTGAACTAACCAGTCACAACATCATCGCGCCATTCGATGGCACCCTATTACAAGTTAAAAATGCCGGTAAAGAATACATTTTACAGGCAAAAAACGGTTTAAAAGTTTTATTAAATTTATCGTTTTCATCGGTTGAAGAACATATCAACCACACCAATATTGCTAAATTAAATGGCAGTAAAATTAGCCAAGGTGAACGATTAGCCTATTTTGATTTACGCGAGCTGAGCAGCCCTATGCTTGGCACCCTATGCGTTCTAAATAGCCAGCACCTTGGACCCCTATATTATTCACTATCTCAGGTCACTGCTGGGGTAGACACATTACTCACTGTAACTAAAAAGTAGAATTTATGACTATCATGTACGGTATCAGCAATTGCGATACAATCAAAAAAGCCAAGAAATATTTAACTGATAAAAATCAAGAGTTTACTTTCCATGATTACCGTAAAGACGGCATTAGTGCTGAGCTAGTTAATGAGTTTGCAGCGCATATTGATTGGCAAGATCTAGTTAATAAACGCGGCACAACTTACCGTCAATTATCTGATGAGCAAAAGCAAAATCTCGATAAAGAATCTGCATTAGCATTACTGGTTGAGCAACCTGCGATGATCAAGCGCCCAGTGCTTGTGCATAACGGCCAATACCACTTAGGTTTTAAAGCAGCTCAATACGATGAGATTTTTGCCTAATGACTCACCCTGTAATTGAACTTGCTCAAGCGCTTATTCAGCGTGAATCAGTGACGCCTGAAGATGCTGGTTGCCAAGCGCTAATGAACGAACGTCTTGAAAAGCTAGGCTTTAATATTGAATCACTGTTTTTCACTGATACGTTAAATACTTGGGCTCGTAAGGGAGATGCGTCACCGCATTTTTGTTTTGCTGGTCACACAGATGTTGTACCAACAGGCCCTGCAAAAAACTGGCAGCACCCGCCTTTTTCTGCACTAGTAAAAGACGGACTGTTACATGGTCGCGGCGCAGCTGATATGAAAGGTTCACTGGCTGCCATGGTGGTTGCAACCGAGCGTTTTGTGGCTAAGCACCCAGATCATAAAGGGTCAATTTCGTTTTTAATTACGTCTGATGAAGAAGGCCCGTTTATCAACGGCACAACCCGAGTTATCGATACCCTTGAAGCACGTGGTGAGAAGATTGATTTATGCCTCGTCGGCGAACCATCTTCACGTGATGTGCTTGGTGATGTAGTAAAAAATGGTCGTCGCGGTTCTTTAACTGGCTTTTTAACCGTGAAAGGTGTGCAAGGCCATGTTGCTTACCCGCATTTAGCGCAAAACCCGATTCACCTAGCAGCTCCTGCGTTAACTGAGCTGAGTCAAACCGAGTGGGATCAAGGTAACGAATTTTTCCCTGCAACGAGCTTTCAAGTTTCGAATATTAACGGCGGTACCGGTGCCGGTAATGTGATCCCTGGTGAGCTTGAAATTCAATTTAACTTTCGCTTTAGCACTGAAGTGACTCACCAAGAACTACAACAGCGAGTCGTAGAAATTGTTGAGAAACACAACCTGAATTATGAGCTAAATTGGATTGTCAATGGACTGCCGTTTTTAACCGATCATGGCCCGTTAGTTGATGCCACCGTGCACGCTATTAAGCAGGTGACTGGACGCGACACCGCGCTTGAAACCACCGGCGGTACTTCTGATGGTCGCTTTATCGCACAAACGGGTGCCAAAGTCATTGAGCTTGGTCCTCGTAATGAAACCATTCATAAAGTAGATGAATGTGTTAGCACCGATGATTTAATTCAACTAGCTGATATTTACGAAGTCATTTTAGAGCAACTGCTTACATGAACCAAACCGAGCTTAAACAATGCGCCACGGGGTTAAGTAGCTCACATTTAGTTGAGCTACAAAATCATCGCTTGCATCGTGATATTGTTAATGATTTTTTAGCTCTGCAGCAAGGAGCAAAACAAGTAGGTATTGATCTAACAATTGCCTCTAGCTTTCGCGACTTTCATCGTCAAAGTGCTATTTGGAATGCTAAGTTTCAAGGCCTTCGACCGGTTTATACCCTAAAGCAACAAACGGTAGATTTAGCAAGCCTAAGTGATACTGAAAAGTGCCACGCTATTATGCTTTACTCGGCACTCCCTGGGGCAAGTAGGCACCACTTTGGCACCGACCTCGACATCTACGATACCCGCCCTATTGACGATGATTATCAACTGCAATTAACGCCTGATGAGTATTCGTCCACAGGGCCCTTTGCCAAGCTTGCTGCATGGCTTGATGATAACCTCGAAAAGTATGGTTTTTATCGCCCTTTCCAAGAATACAAAGGTGGGGTTGCCCCAGAGCCTTGGCATATTAGTCATATTGGTGCATCTGCAAAGATGATGGAGTATTTGTCAGTTGCAACATTACAGCAATGTATTGCACAAAGTGAACTGAACGGCAAGCAAGCAATACTAGCCGAACTTAACACCCTATATGAACGCTACGTATTAAATATTAATACGCCCTAATCTAGACACTGCGCTTTTTAGCCATCAAAAACACCAGTACAGCGCCAAGAATTAAGGCGCTGGCTACAACTAAACGCGCTGTTAATTGCTCATCTAAAACCACCACCCCAGCTAATGTGGCAAGCACAGGTACGGTTAGCTGCACCACACCTGCTTGGCTACTTTTAATCCTAGGTAGTGCAATGTACCAAATGCTATAACCAAGCCCAGATGCAAGCGCTCCTGAAGCTATCGCCAAATAAATCCCACTCGAAGTAATACCTTGCCAATCAACTAAAGCTACAATAACTAAAATTGGCACAAGTATTAAACTTCTTAGAAAGTTAAAGCTGGTTGCTTGCAAAGGTGAACTGCATGATTTGCCGCGAATACTGTAAACACCCCATGCCACGCCACTTAACGCCATAAGCACAGCAGGCATTAAAGAAGGCACTGTGGCTGAGGGCAGCATTAAGTAAATAAATCCCGCAAAAGCAAAAAACAAAGCCCCCCACTGCACTTTACTGAGTGGTTCTTTATTTAAAACACTATGGCCTATCATGGTTAACTGTACTGCCGAAAATAAGATGAGTGCGCCTGTGCCTGTGTTTAAATCAACATAGGCAACTGAAAAGCACAGCGCGTACACAAATAAACTAAGCGCACTGATATTATTGCCTTTATCGGTTAAAGGTTGGGCTGATTGTGATTTTGTTTGCTTTAGCTTTGTTTGCCATAAAAGTAAGCCAAGCAACATAAACGCCCCACTTGCTAAGCGAATGGCAGTAAAACTCAGCGGATCAATATCGCCACTTTGTAATGCCATTCGGCACAGCAAAGAGTTAGCTGCAAACGCACAAAGTGCAATCAAGGTATACAGTACGATGCTTAGCAAATGCGGTGTCCTTTAACATTAAAAAACAGAAGACCAGAAACTTGTCTATTAACTTACGATTTTTTACATAATTTATCATAGAAGGTTAAGCCGCGTATGCTAATCTCAGTACATTGTTTAAAAGGAGTGTTCAGTGCATCGACGTTTATTTATCGGGGCTGCTTTACTGTTATCTGGTTGCAGTACCATAGGTATTACTGATCTATTCCAAGATTATGCGACGCAGCTAAGACCTGTGCGCCAAGCTGTTTCTCAAAATAACATAGCAAGTGCACAGCAACTTTTGCCAAGTAACAGCCGCGGCCATAGTAACTATTTATTGAATCAGCTTGAAACGGCCCGTCTTGAGTTTTTGGCTAAACAAAATTCTCAGGCCAATGAGACCTTTGAAGCTGTTTATCAAAATATGGAAAAAAAGCGTCGAGCAGCCAAAGTACAGCTAAGTGCAGGCCTTGAGCAAACAAATTCATTATTAACCAATGACTCAGTGATTGGTTATGAGCCAGCAGCTTATGAAATGACGATGCTGCATAGCTACAAAGCACTGAGTTATGTTTTTGATAAACAACTTGAATCTGCATTAGTTGAAGTTAGACGTGCTAATAAAGTGCAAGAAGATGCACTTAAAGACAACCAAGCCGTACTTGATGAACAAGCGGAACAGGCAGCCGAAGGCTACCCTGATATGGCCGAGCTAATTGGTAATGTTAAAAATGGCTTTCAAAATGCCTTTACGTTTTATTTGTCAGGCCTACTTTATGAGGCGGATAAACAGTTTGATGATGCCTATATCGATTATAAAAAAGCACTCGAAATAAATAGCGAAAATAGCTACTTACAGCAAACAGTGTTACGCCTTGCCAAAAAACAAGGGTTTGATCAGGATTTTGAAGAATTTAGCAAACGCTTTGGCAAACTAAAGCAGACTCAAGCAAACACGGGCCAAGTAATTGTAATTGCAGAGCAAGGTTTGATACCAGCAAGGCAAGAGTTTCATTTACGATTACCCATTTATACCTCCCGGGGTGATGCACGCTTTTACAGTATTGCCATGCCAGTATATCGCGATGCGCCCTATGCCGGCAGTGATAAAACAGTGAGTCTCGATGGCGAAAATTTGCCACTGACGCCCATTGTTAGGCTTGAAGCGTTGGCAGCAAAAACTTTGAAAGATCAAAGTGCTGGCAGAATAACCCGCCAAGTTATGCGTTTGGTTGCGAAAGAAAAGATGCGTGCAGAATTGGCAAGAAGCGGCGGCGATGTCGGTAATATTTTAGCGAATATTTATAACATTGCATCAGAGCAGGCTGATACGCGAAGCTGGTCGACTTTACCAAGTCAACTGAGTATTGCTCAGCACGCGATGCCAGCAGGTCAGCACGCTTTAACCGTGCCAGGGCATGGCGATATTGATTTTACGGTTAGTAAGCAAGGGTTAACCTTGATTTTTCTAACCTCTATAAATAACTACTACGACACACATGTCGTACAACTCTAGGAGCAATGATGAAATACTTAGTGCCACTATTAACCATTTTACTTGTTGCGGCTTGCTCCTCACGCCCTACCACTTCTGGCATTGGTGTTGAGCAGGCATCACAACAGTATAACCAACAACTGATTGTTAATAACCCTGAACTTGGCAAAAAATTAGCCATTACAGATGTAAAAACACGCCAAACAAATGGCTTAACCGATGTTGTTGTGACACTGGCAAGCCAGTATAAAAAGTCTCAATACTTACAATATCAATTTACTTGGTATGACGCTGATGGCTTTGTTATTCGCGGCAACCACTCACCTTGGCAACCTATTACATTATTTGGATTTGCTAAGACCCAATTACCGGGCCTAGCCCCGACAGCAAATGCTGTCACCTTCTCGCTTGCAGTGCGTGAAGTGTCAACAGAAGCACAAGAATTTGAAGATTAAGGATACTACAATGAAATTACTTTCTGTTAAGTCGGCTGCGGCCGTTGCGATGACAAGCGCTTTGTTGCTGTCTGGTTGTGCTAATAAAGCCGTTGTTAGCTATGGTGATGCGCAAGCCGTAGAAACCACAGATATCAATTTTGGCTCAACGGATCTACAAAAAGTAGCAAGCCAAATGACAGACTCGTTACTTGCTTCACCTGTGATTGGCACCATGACAGCAAATACTCGCCCTATCGTGTTTGTTGAGCGTATTAAAAACAAAACGAGCGAGCATATTGATACTGAATCTATCACCGATTCAATCTCAACACAGTTATTACGCAGTGGTAAGTTCCGCTTTGTTGATATGACCCGTGTTGAAGCTGTGCGCGAGCAACTTAATTTCCAAAACGTCGATCCACTTGTCGATCCAAATACCGCTATCGCTTTTGGCCAGCAAGTTGGTGCGCAATATATGTTATACGGCAACTTATCGAGCATTGTTAAATCAAACGCTGACAAGGCTGATGTGTATTACAAATTCACTATGCGTTTAATGGATTTAAAAAGCGGCCTAGTTGAATGGGCTGATGAAACTGAAATCCGCAAAACACGTGAGAAATCAACTTTTGGCTGGTAGTCAGGAGGGTTTATGAAATACCTAGTAGCAATCCTAGCAAGCTGTTTATTACTGAGCTCGCCAAGTTATGCTGACTATCAGCGTAACAAAGCAGTACCTGTACAACAGGTGTTGTTTGGCTCTGTACAATCAGTACGAACCATTACTGAACAAGAACTGGTCAGAGATAAAACGAACGGCTGGGAAACCTTTGGTGGTGCGCTTATTGGCGGTGTTATCGGTAATCAGTTTGGTGGCGGTAGTGGCCGCACTGTAGCAACCATTTTAGGTTCGATGATTGGTGGCTCTGTTGCTCACAACCGTCAACAAAACAGTCGCGTTATACAATATCAGCTCGTTGAATTGATGATAAAAGTAGAAAGCGGCGAACAATTTATGGTTGTACAAGATAAAGACAACCAAATGCTGTTTAACCAAGGTGATAAAGTACGTTTGGTTTACCTAACCGATAACACGGTTCGTGTTGATAAAGCGTATTAAAAAAGCGAGCCTCGGCTCGCTTTTTTTAGCTTTGTCGATAATCAGCGAAGAATCGCTGCATCTTACTCATGGCTTCTGTTAAATCATCTTTGTTTGGTAAAAACACCAATCTGAAATGATCAGGATCAGGCCAGTTAAATGCGCGACCATGCACTAATAAGATTTTCTCTGCTTTGAGTAAATCTAAAATCATGCGCTCATCGTTTTTGATATTAAAGTGCGCCGTATCCACTTTCGCAAATGCGTAAAGCGCCCCTTTAGGCTTTTTACAGCTAATACCATCAATGGCATTTAAACCACGCCATGCAATATCACGCTGAACGTACAACCGACCACCTGGGTTTATCAGGTTATCGATTGACTGCACACCGCCTAAAGCTTGTTGAATAGCATATTGTGCAGGTACATTGGCACATAAACGCATTGATGCCAGCATATCTAGACCACGACTTAAGTCGTCCATCATACTTGTGCGGCCGCTTAACACCATCCAGCCCATACGTATACCCGCAGCGCGGTAGGTTTTAGCCAAGCCATTAAAGGTGATAATTGGCACATCATCACACAGTGCGCCAATAGAGCTGTGGGTGACACCGTCATACAAGATTTTCTCGTAAATTTCATCGCTCAATAACAACAGTTTGTGTTCACGAGCAATATTGATAAGTTCCATCAACAGATCATCGCTATACACCGCACCGGTTGGATTATTTGGGTTAATAAGCACCAATGCTTTGGTCTTTGAGGTGATCTTCGATTTAATATCAGCAATATCAGGAAACCAATCTTGTTCTTCATCACAAAGGTAATGTACAGGGTTACCCCCTGCTAATTTAACTGATGCTGTCCATAGCGGATAATCCGGTGCAGGAATAAGCACTTCGTCATCATTATCTAGTAATGCTTGTGTGGTCATTTGAATTAGTTCGCTGACCCCATTGCCGATGTAAATATTATCGACATCAAGATTAAATAAACCGCGTTGCTGATAGTGTTGATAGACAGCCACACGGGCTGAGTAGAGGCCTTTAGAGTCACAGTAGCCTTGGGCTGAATATAAGTTACGGATGATATCTTTGTGCATATCTTCAGGCATATCAAAGCCAAAGGCAGCTGGGTTGCCAATGTTTAGCTTTAATACTTTTTGCCCTTCGTCTTCCATTTTTCGAGCTTGTGCAAGCACAGGCCCACGTATGTCATAACAGACACCGTCTAGTTTGTGACTCTTTTTGATTTGTGACATGGTTACCTCTACTAATTAGCCTTAAGACTAACCTAATACAGAGCAACCATGCCAGTGGATTTTTGCGGTTATAACTGAAATATATTCAAGTTTTTAGCGAGTAGCGAACCAAGCTTGTAATTTTTCTACAGAACCTGAAACTTGTTCATCAAGGGGTTGTGATTTTTCTTGTGCAGTGGCTACATCGCCCTGATTTAATGTCAATTCAATTTCTTGAGCTAGCGATGATAAACTCGCGGCACCAAATTGGGCTGCATTTGATTTTAAACTGTGTGCATGTCGTGCTGCAGCTTCGTTATCTGAACCAAGATTTGCAAGTACTTCAGAGCCTAAACGCTGAAATTCACTACAACAAAAGGTTAAGGTGTCGGCAAATTGGTCACCTAAAAGTGATTCCATCCCTTCAAGTGCACTCTCATCGATTGTGATTGTCGTCATCTTTACCCCTTAATCAAAAACGTAATTATATAAATCGCAACTTTAGCCGTTCATAGCTAAAAAGCAAACCTGCTTTGCGAGTTAAGCTCATGTATACTAGGCATAGTTTTGATTTACACCTGAGTTAGTATGGCTAGAGAATTGTGCTCACATTGTGGCTTTTCAGTTAAAACCTGTTTATGTGATTCAATAAGCATAATCAATAATAAACTAAAAATCATTATATTACGCCACCCTAGTGAGGAAAAAACTACTAAGAACACCGCTAATTTGCTGAATTTAGGCTTAGAAAATTGCCAGATCATTGCAGGTGAGTCAGAACAAGACTTTTTACAGCTTGCAACATTGCCAAAAGCAACAACAGCGGTACTCTATCCTGCTGATAATGCATTATGTTTAGATGAACACACTGCCACTACAGATGCTTTCAAACAGCCTTTAACTCATTTAATTGTAATTGATGGCACTTGGAAAAAAGCCTACAAAATGCTGCAATTAACTCCTAGCCTTCACGCATTTCAAGCTGTGAGTTTTAAGCAAATACCACAAAACAAATACGTCATCCGTAAAGCACCACGAGCAGATAGCTTGTCAACTTTAGAAGCTGTTGCTCATAGCCTTAAACTCATTGAAGGCCTTGATGTAACACCGTTATACAAATTATTAGCAGCACTGGTCGATAAGCAAACCCAACATATGCCAGATGATGTTAAGGCACGCTATCTATAATGCGTGTATCAAAACGACTTAGCGCGGGTTTTCGCCGTCAGGGACCAGATTATCGCTTTGATGATCAGGTCGATTTTGACGATATTCGCGATACCTTTGGTTTTCGTACCATGGTGGTTGGCAATTGGGTTAATAAGCAAGAGCGACTATTAGCGGCGAATTTAATTTACGATGCCTTAGCTGACCTTGCGCAAATACTGGCTTTACCCCCAACGGCAATTGGCCTTAGGGGTAAGCTTAATTTTGCCTTTGGTCATGGTGGCCAAAAAGGTGTGCAGGCTCATTACAATGCCCACAGCCAAACCCTTGCGCTTGCAAAAAATGCCGGTGGGGGCGCACTCGCCCATGAATGGTTTCATGCGTTTGATCACCACATTTGTCAGCATTTATTCAAAGGCAGAAAGAGCATGCAATTTTGCTCAGCACTATGGCTCGAAAAATCACCAGATTTAAGCCATCCACTAAATCAGCGTTTAAATGAGTTTTATCATCAGGTATTTTTAGACACCTCAGGTGAAAACCCAAATGCGTTCGTGAAGCAATCTATCGCTTATGATCAGCAAGTAAAGCAACTTTATATGAGTATGCCGGAAGAACTAGCGGCCCGCTGTTTTGAAAAGTGCATTGCCATGCACCCTGACATAAAAAATAGCTTTTTAGTGAGTGGCTTATCGACAAGTGGCTTAATTTACCCAGATGAGCAGCATACAATACGCTGCTTTTCAGCACTGCTGAATTACTTTAATCAATTAGGTTCACTGTTGCATCAAGACTAATCTCAACTTTCTGCACCTCGCTTATCCAAACTAGGTAGTCATCTGCACAGAGTGGTTTTGAAAAATAATACCCTTGTCCAAACTGGCAACCATAACTTTGCAGCATTGCTAGGCTTTGCTCATCTTCAATCCCCTCTGCAACAACATGTGCACCTAAAGTAGTGGCGATGTCACAGGTAGCCCGACAAATACTCTGATCGTTCACTGAAAACGGCAGGTTTAACACAAACTGTTTATCTATTTTCACTTCATCAAAGCCTAACTGACTGAGATAGGCAAGCGATGAGTAGCCTGTACCAAAATCATCAATTGCAAGCTTTAGGCCGATTAAACGGTAGTCATCAAGTGTTGCTTTAATTTTTTTACTTTCTTCCAAAGTGGCTGATTCTGTAAGCTCTAACATCACAGACTCAGCCGCTACTTTTTGCTCATTTAAAATGGTGATTAACAGCACGGGTAAGTCTTTATTTAATAAATCTTTTGCTGAAATATTAATAGAAATAACGTGATCGGGTATCAGTTTGCAAAATTTTGCTTGCCACTCAATGCCTCTTTCAACAACCCATTCAGTTAACTGATTGATCACCCCGGCTGACTCTGCAATTGGAATAAACACATCTGGGCTTACTGCACCAAATACGGGATGCTGCCAACGCAGCAATGCTTCACAACCCACAACTTTGCCTGTTTTTAAGCAAATCTGTGGCTGAAAATGCAAGCTGAGTTGGTCTTCATCAATCGCTATTTTAAGCGCTGCAGCAATCGATAACCTTTGCTCAGACAGGCGTGCAGTTTCTGAATCAAACATGCGCCAACGCTCACCTTGTAAACGCTTTTCAGACATTGCTTGTATCGCACATTGGAAAATTTGTTTCGCGGTATTACCGTGCATTGGGTAATAAGCAACGCCGATATCAACACTGTCGACTAAATTAATTTCTTCATGGGTGAGCCCTTCTTCAAACACACCATGGATCAAACATGCAAACTGTTCAATGTGACTTAGTTCAAGCTCCCCCATTATTAGGCAACCAAATGTGCTGTCATCTACATGCGCAAGCCAAGCACTTCTACTGGTTTGGATTTCGAGTTTTAGTGCATTCATACTCTGCAACTGAGTATTTAAGATACTTAATCTTTCATTGATACAAATATTGGCCTGTTCAAAGCCAAAGGTAGAACGGGCATTTGAAAGTACATGAGCCTTAAATAATAAAACTGAGAAGTGTTGTTTTTTCGAAACTTTTTTCACTATCTGCGCGAGCAAAAATTGCTTATTTGGCAGTTTAGTATCTGCATCATGCAGCATCGAATAATTAAATGCTGAAATTTGCTGACGATCTTTTAACAATAGAACGGAACATATCGCCAGTGATGTGATAAGTAAGATGGTGTTATGGACACCATGGTAACCAATGCCAAAGCCATTCCAAATAAATAGACTAAGCACTTGAATAACAATAGTTAAAAGCATAAAAACACGCAGGTGAGTACGGTTGTTTTTACGCTTAATCAAACTATAAAAGATTACAGAAGCAAAGCACAAAAAGCCCAAACAGCTGACTATAAAAAGCCACTGACGATTAAACTGAGGCAATATTGATGACAACACAGCTGCGCTTAGTAAACAAACCATCATAGCTTGCCAAGCCTTTTTAAACTTAACTGTATAGGTATGGATCGCTAGAAAGTGATATAAAAAATAGCTTACAAAACATAATGCAAACTCATTAACAGGCCATTTTGCTTCCCAATCTAAACCATTAACAAGATAGCTTATTAACCCGTTATCAATCAAAAATCCGATACAAACCAACACGAAGTACGCATCCAGTACCAAGTATTTTGGTTGCTGTGATACAAAAAAATAAACAGCACACACAAACATACATAAAATTAGCACGCCTAAAATAGCGCCATAGCTTAAAATTATTTGATGTAAATTGGTTTCAAATATCTTGGCTGAAATCACCCCAACTTCAATTGTCAGTGCCCTATCGTGCTCAAAGTTAACTAACGCCCAGCGATGCCCCTGGCTATGCTCAATCAACCAATGAGGACGAACATTTGATAAACTTTCTAGTGAAGCGAGTCGCTGATTATTGGTAGCCTGATAGTTTTCATCTAAAAGGTAAAATTTAGCCCAGGTTAAATTAGGCTCACCAAGATAAACAACATAATTTCTATTGTCGGGAAGTTGGAATAAATCGATTATTAACCAATGAGATGTTTGCGGGGCAAGGCGAATAGAACTACTTTCGAGTGCATTTAGCTTTTTAGCATTTTGAAGTGATTCTTCCAAGGATTCACTTAATTTGGCAAGTGGCTCAGCGGAGTCAAGCAGCCAAACTGACGCACTATCGCTGGCAGCAAAAGTGCTTACGCTGTGCAACAACATACAACACAGTAATACGAGCAGTTTTTTTATAACCCGATGGACTTGCTTGCCAACAATGTGCATTTTAGCTCCGTGCATTTAACACCAGCTAAAAGTATGGGACCGATAAGCTTAAATTGCCAATTATAGCGAACCAAAATAGGTAAAAAGTTCGTAAATATATTATGTGGCACTAAGGCCACATAAACTGGAGTTATTTATTGTCATCACTAATACGGCTTGCTACTGCCGAATTTTGATCTTTATATTTTGCGTCTTTACGCGTGTTGTATGGGTTTTCTGCAGGACTTGTCATGGTTTCAAAGCTCATAGCACCAATTTTCATCATTGGGCGTAAAGCTAATGGCAATTTGCCTGAGTTATAAAACTCTAACACGATATTACCAGACCAGCCTGGATCAATTCGATGCGCTGTTACATGAACCATCAAACCAAGACGTGCTAAAGATGAGCGACCATCTAACCAACCAACAATATCTGCTGGTAATGTAACTTTTTCGTGGGTGATAGCCAGTGCCAATTCACCTGGGTGAAGGAAAAATGCTTCTTCTTCAGCAAGTACAATTTCATCACTCATGATTGATTCCATCGCCTTATTTAACTGATCTTTTGGACCACTTAAGTCAACATAGGCTGCGGTATGATCTTGGAAAACTCGAAACTTGTTGCCCAAACGCAAGTCCACCGTCACACCTGAAATCATTTCTTTACTTGGTGTTGGCTCAATAACAATGCGGCCTTCGTCAATAAACTGCTGAATATGGGTATCTGATAATCTCATTTATTATTCTACCTAATACAACTTAAACATATGATTTTAAGTTGAAAAAACACGCTAAGCTCTAGTTGAAACACAACAAAAGTCGAGTGTGTATCAGTAAAGCCAAATGGGGTGGATATAGTGTGGCATATATTACACAAATCATCAGCGTGTTGCGCGAATTATTCTCAACAAAATAAGATAAGCTACCTCAGGCTATAATATCAGCCATTTCTGATTTAACTGAGATACAAAGGTTTGTTTTAATTACGCGATTACAGGGAGAATGAGGATAAGTTGTTATGGATTACGTTATTTTATCCGTAATAACATTGCCAGCATGCGTTGTCGCAATTTTAATCGCCAAACGTTACGCTAAAAAACAAGAAATGTTGCATGGCTTTCTCGTTTTTGTCGGTTCACTACTATTAACTAGCTGGTCGGTAGTGGGCTTAGTTGCTAACGAAACGTTCTTTTTCCCGTTACCTTCACTACTTACTATTGCCTTTTACTTCTACTGTTTTGGTGAAACCGATATTGTGTTTATGCCTAATTTATTAATTAACCCTGGCATTGCTATTTTTTGCTATTTTTTTGGCTACTTACTTTATCGCAAGAAGCCTCTTTAAAAACGTCTTAATTATCAGGTTTAAAATAAAAAAAGCCGCTCATTGAGCGGCTTTTGTTCCATCGGGATCACATATTAAAAGCTATAACGAGCACCGATTGTATAACGTGGGCCGTATTGGCGAGCAAATAAGAACTGCTCTTCGTAACGACCGTAGCCACGCTCAGTTTCGTTATTAAGGTTTATACCTTCAAAGAAAACAGTCATGTTTTCGTTGATGTCGTAGTTAACACTTAAGTCCCACTGACCATATGTATCGCCAAACTGTGGCGGCGCATCAGATGAACCTTGCGCTTGACCAACACCAATTAAGTAAGAGTCACGCCATGCGTAAGTCACTTTCACAGATAAACCATCTTTATCATAGAAAGCTTGGAAGTTCGCTGAATCACTTAAGCCAGATAATGGCGCTTGTTGAGTTAAGCTATCAACATCAAATTCAACATCACCATCTACAAATGTTGCGTTGACACCTAAACCAAAGCCGCTTTCACCAAATAAGTGCTGAACAGCAAGTTCAAAGCCATCAACTGATTTGCTATCAGTGTTTTGTGGCTGAGAAATGTTCCATACCATTAGTGGGTCAGAGCTCGTCGGCTCAATAGCACCATCCGCATTACCATAACCTAATGCTAGCATTTCATTGAAAATAGCGTCACTCGTTGCTTGCTCGCCACGCGCTTCAACTGATGCGACAGCCTCTTGGTATCGAGGGCCATTTAAGATGTCATGCAAACCATCAATAGTTGTTTCTGTAATTTGCGTTTGAATAAAATTATCTACGTCTTTTTTGAAGTAACCAACCGATGCATAGCTGCCTTCACCGTAGTAATACTCAAGTGATAAATCGAGGTTTGTTGATTCAAATGGCAACAGGTTAGTATTACCTTGGCCGCCAGTACGTGAACCTGGTTTCGGGCTACCCGTTAAGCTTCGGCCACCAGCTAAATTACCAAGTGGTGCGCGAGCCATGGTTTTACCCCATGAAACACGACCTACAAGCTCGTCTGTAATTTCAACTTTTACGTCGATATTTGGTAACCAGATATCGTAGTTACCTTCTTCTTGATAAAAGTTGTCTGTACCGCCAGTTTCGTACTGCATGATCCACTCAGATGCACTCACCCAATTAACTTGGCTTTCTACACGTTGACGAACCGTACTGGTTACATCGGTATCTTCGTAGCGAAGACCTGCGTTGATTTGAACAAAGTAATCAGACAATTCAAATTCCCATAAGCTGTTCACGTAGAAGCTTTGCGTTTTTTCTTCTACGTAGCTTTCACTGTCGATACCATCAAAGTATGGGTCAATTGAATATTGATTATCGCCTAATAAATCTTCGTTTAAATAAGCAAGTTGACGAGCTAACGCTTCTTCAAAACTATAGGTGTAATAGTAATTTGGCTCAAGGGCACTACCACCTCCAGCGAACTGGTCAAGCATGTCTCCAGTATCATTATAAGTGAACATGCCATCAGGGAAGATTTCGGTGAATGATGGATTAAAACCCGGGCCGCCACGTAAGCCACTCCATGCAGTAAAGCCACCCATAGTTTGCTTAGTATTGGCAGCACCGAATTTCACTTTAACAAGTGGAACTTCAAAGCTTTCATTGAACCAAGTTGCATGAAGCTGAGCTTGCTCTACCTTAGACTCACCTGGTGAGTAAATAAACTGACTGAAGTTTGAATCTATCTCACTTGGATCAAGTACTGTCGTACCATTTTTCCAATTAACGTATGCATGCGGAACTTCGCCTGTGCGATAATCATATACTTTGCTCTGTAACTGATCCGAGCCAAGAATGATTTGACCATCAGAACCTAAGCCATCATCTGCGCCGTTATCAGTTTCGTTTTTCGAATCATGATAATCGAACTCAACTTCCCACTGGTCGTTGATTTGCCATTCTAGGTTTAAACCAATTGAGCGTGCTTTTACTTCTGTAGTGGCACGACTTGCCGTGAATGAACCATCATTACCACTGATATCGGCATAAAGCGCTGTACCATTTTCATCAAGCTCATAACTATTAATGTTACTGCCAAACTCATTCCAAATACCCCAACCAGCAGTTTCAACACCAGTGATTGCACGACTTGCCGTATAATCAACCGTTGCAGTAAAACTTTCAATTGGTGAGTACTGTAAAGTTACTTGGCCATTAGTACGCTCACGTTCAACATCAGCAATACTATAGTTCATGTCTTTCGGGAAGAAGTGATTACCGACACGGTTGCCTTCGCTATCTACCGCACGTGGGTCAATGTAGTCACCTTCATCAAGGGTTGGTAAGTCAACATTTGCTTGCCAACCTTGAATATTGGCACTTTGCTGTTGAAAATCACGTTCTTGATGAGAGAATGATGCCGCAAAACCAAATGTATCATCAGCATAGGTATTGCTGTACATCGCTGAAAACTCTGGCGTTACATCATCACCTTTTTCATTTGACGAGTCATGAATAGCTTTAATCGACGAGCTAAACTTTTCGCCTGGGCTATTTAATGGGCGAGTTGTAATAATATTTACAGTAGCACCTAGACCACCACTTGGTACATCAGCTTGACCTGATTTCGCTACTTCAAGTGCACTTACACCGTCAGCGGCAATATTCTCAAGGGCGTATGAACGTGTATAACCCGTGCCTGGCATTTGACGGCCATTCAACATTACTAGGTTAAACTCAGGGCCAAAACCACGTACCGTAATTTCGCTACCTTCTCCGTTTGAACGGCTCACTGATACACCGGTAATACGCTGTAATGATTCAGCTAAGTTAGTATCTGGGAATTTACCCATCTCTTCTGCTGAAATCGCATCAACAACACCAGTTGCATCACGTTTCATATCCATGGCGCGGATCATACTGCCACGAATACCTTTAATTTCGATAACTTCAATATCGTTATCAGCTTTCTCTTGCTCATCCTGTGCATAAGCCGACATAGTGCCTAGCCCTGCGGTTAAAATCATCGCAACTGACGCTGCAAGAGGTGTTTTAATAAATTTTGTGCTTTTCATGATATACCTGCTTTTGCAATATGTTGTCATGGATACTGGGTGCTGTAATCAGCACCCATCACTTGTTGCCAATGTTAATTACGGGTTTGCAATAACTGCATTATCAATACGGTAAACCGCACCTTCACCCATCCCCCATGACGGGAACACCATAACAACGTCGATTGCACTAATATCAAGACCTGCACTTAGTAAGTCAGCAAGTGTATAAGTATACGTTTGCCACTCACCAACCACCGGCTCGACACCTTCTTGACTTGCACTTAATGCAAGCTCCACAGCTTGACCTGCATCGTTTGATTCAATCTTGAATAACCACTGAGCATCTTGGTCGCTGGCGTTTGAAACAATCTTCATTTCAAAACGAACCACACCTTCAGATAATAAGTGCGATGCATCAAAGCTCACGCCATCATCAGCTAAAAAGCCCATTACCGTAGCGGTAGAACCAATTTGAAATTCTGCCACAGAGCCATGAGTTTCATCGTCAGTTTCGACTGTTGGCGTGCTACCAGCACAACAATCCCAAATGCTCCACTGATCTGCCACGTTTTCGGCAAACAGCGTCAGCTCTGATGCTGCCGATTCTTGCTCAGGTGCATAAATGCGAGCATTGTCGACACGGTAAACGGCACCTTCACCTTGACCCCAAGCAGGGAAAATCATGATTACATCAATAGCACTTACATCTAAACCTGCGTTTAATAAAGTACTGATTGGGAAAGTGTATGTTTGCCATTCACCAGCAACAGGGTCAACACCTTCTGAGCTTGTGTTAAGGTTAACTTCTACCGCTGTTGCACCTTCATTAGACTCAACTTTTAATAACCAAGGCGCATCTGGTGTTGATGATAAAGAGGTGATCTTCATCTCAAACTGCAGCATGCCATCATCAACCAATGCTGATGCATCAAACTGAGTACCACTACCACCTGATGAAGTACGGTTAATAAAACCCATTACCGTAGGAGTTGCACCAATAGAGAACTCTGCAGTAACACCATGCTCTTCGTCGTCGACTACTTCAACAGGTGTTGAACCACCACAACAATCCCATAGCGGCCAATCAAGATTAGTTTCATCAGTGAATAAAGTTAATGAAGGTAATGTTGTTGTGCCGCCATTAGTAATTTCAACATTATCAACACGGTAAACAGCACCTTCACCTTGACCCCACGCAGGGAAAATCATGATCACATCGATCAGTGATACATTTAAGCCAGCATCAGCTAATGTTTGCAGTGGGAAGGTATAAGTTTGCCATTCACCAGCAACTGGGCTGACACCTTCTGTGCTATCACTTAGATTTAGCTCAACGGCTGTCGCGCCTTCATCACTTTCGACTTTAAATAACCAAGGTGCATCTGGTGTAGCTGGCAGCGAAGTCACTTGCATATCAAACGTTACATAGCCGTCTTCTAGCATTGCACTAGCATCATAAGGAGAGGCTTCACCATTTTCATCGGTAATAAAGGCATCACGGCTAATAAAGCCATTTACTGTAGGCTCTGCACCCACACTAAACTCAACCACATTACCACGGTCTGCATCTTCAACTAACCCTGGCGTTGTGCCACCACAACAGTCCCATGCAGGCCAGTTAGGGTTAAAGCTGCTATCAAAGATAGTAAGCGGAGTTACAGTGCCATCACTTGGTGGTGTTGGAGCAGGAGCTGCGCCTTGCACAAGTGCATCTTCTAAATTGTCATAACCAGGGCGAACTGTTTCACAACCTTTGCCTGTGTCAGGGTCTTGCGCACATTCATAAACACGAACATAGTCAACTTCAAATGCCTGACCATTTTCGAATGCACTTGCATCAATACCGGTTGCATTAACGTTTTCAGGCCAATCACCGCCAACTGCGAAGTTAAGAATTAAATAAAACTCTTGGTCATAAGGAGATTCATCCCAAAACGTTTTTAACTCACCAGTTGTTTGGTCAAAGTACTCTGTGTACCAACCTTTATGTTTTAGAGCCAGCGCTTCACCATTTGCATTGTAAAGTAGCTCTGACTTGCGCTGTGTCGCGTATAGGTAGTCATCAACATACCAGCGAATTTCACCCTCTTGCCACTCAATAGCATAAGTATGAAAGTCATCAGCAGGGTTTGACCCTTGGTCAAATGCATAAGCCTTACCACTGCTATCATTATTTGGCCACTCTTTACCATAGTGAAGCGTGCCGTAAATATTTGACTCGACACCATCTTCGGTTGGAACTTTTAAGTTAACCGACTCAACAATGTCAATTTCACCAGAGCGAGGCCAGCCACCGTAAACTTCATCGGTTGGCATCATCCAGAACGCAGGCCAAGAACCTTGCCCACTAGGTAGCTTTGCACGTACTTCAAAGCGACCATATTTAAAATCAGCTTTATAGCGAGTATTGATACGTGCAGACGTATAAGGTTTTGCTGCACCCTCTTCTGCAGGTAATGCAACAATATTTAGAATACCGTCTGCAACAAAAGCGTTTTCTTCACTGTCGGTATAACATTGTTTTTCGTTATTACCGCCACCCGCACAGTCTATTTCGAAATTCCATTTGTTGTCATCAATGGCATCGCCGTCAAAGTTATCTTCCCAAACCATCACCCAATCTGAAACTGGTTCAGTTGGATCGACAGTATCTATTTTTGTATCTGTGGCAGAGCCACCGCAGCCAACTAAAGTCGCTACAGAAAGCGCCATTGTTAGTTGTGTTAAGTGTGTTTTGAATTTGTTCATTGCATTGAACCCTAACATTATGTGTTTGTTAGTACTCAACTGATATATATAGAGTATAGTTTTAATCAGTCAATTGTAAGCGCTTACATTAAGGAGTAAATAAAAAGCCCTTTCAATGTAAGCGCTTTCATTAGGGTATGACACGGTTACTAAAACGTCAATAAAATATTAACATTTACTGCGAAATTGTTTTAGTCTAGGTGATTAACAAGACAAGCCATGAACAAAAAAGTAAGTGAGTAGCCTCACAGCAAGAGAAATTCACTAAAAACAACTTTATTAACTGAAACGTCTAGCTGTAATACTTTTGCTACCATTAATCTTCGGTAATGATGATTTCAACTGAACTTGACTGTGACTGCTGATAATACAAGCTACTAGCAAGCACACGTGCTGCGGTTTTGTAGGTTTCACTTATCTGAGCCGTATTGTCTTTGGCAATTAAGTCGCCCTGCTCTGAGCTCTCGCGAATTTCAATAGCCAGCGGAATATTAGCAAGCACAGGCACGCCATGACGATGCGCTAATGTTACAGCGCCATCTTTTCCAAAAACATGATTAGGCTCACCACAATGACCACACAAGAAGTAGCTCATATTTTCAATTAAACCAAGCACGGGCACATTCACTTTATTGAACATAGCAATGCCCTTTTGTGCATCGGCTAAAGCCAAATCTTGAGGCGTGGTAATGATCACAGCGCCACTTGCTGGCACTTTTTGGCTCATGGTTAATTGAATATCACCCGTGCCTGGAGGCATATCAACAATTAGATAATCAAGCTCACCCCAAGCGGTTTCGTTCATTAATTGATTAAGTGCACCTGATGCCATTGGCCCTCGCCAAACGGTTGCATCATCGCTTGGTACTAAAAAGCCGATCGATTGCGCTTTGAGGTTGTGCGCTTCAAAAGGGAGTAAGTTTTTATTATCGGCTGTTTTCGGCTCAGC
Organism: Pseudoalteromonas shioyasakiensis; assembly: GCF_019134595.1. Lineage (NCBI taxonomy): Bacteria > Pseudomonadati > Pseudomonadota > Gammaproteobacteria > Alteromonadales > Pseudoalteromonadaceae > Pseudoalteromonas > Pseudoalteromonas shioyasakiensis. Next base: position 2,278,223 of record NZ_CP077770.1, read on the forward strand.
CCCTTGTAGGCCCAGAAGCAGTGGAATAGACGGACCATAAATATCGGCATCGAGAATACCCACTTTGGCACCCTCTTGCTCTAAAGCTGAGGCAAGATTCACCGCCGTGGTTGATTTTCCAACGCCGCCCTTGCCTGATGCAACGAGCACAATATGTTTAATTTGCTTAAAACTATATGTGCCAGGTAATTTAACTTGAGCGCTAATTGACACAGGTATTGATAGTTTATCAGTGACAAATTTTTCAATTTCGTTGATTTCGCCCATGCCAGCAAAAGGTAGGCTAAGTTTTACCTGCCAGCTTTTATCGCTGTTTTGATTAAGCTCTTCGAGCCAGTCTTGCTCAATGCCAATGGCAAATGCGCTACTACGGTAGGCGGCTAAGGCAGCAATGATAGGTGCTTTTTCAGCCGATTTACTTGAGAATAGTTTTGACAGTCCAAACATAGCAATAAATTAGCGTTTCTTTGATGAAAAGTGCTGCGGAATTATGTAACATTCAAGGCATTAAAACCAGACAATTAGATAATATCATTGCTTTAGGTTGTATATAAGCAACCCACAATGAATTAAATAATGATATTCGAGCGTATTTGCATCGAACTAATCTCAATTCGGAATGATTATGGCACAGCGAAAGATCCTGATTACTAGCGCATTACCTTATGCCAATGGCCCGACTCACTTAGGTCATTTACTAGAATATATCCAAACTGATATTTGGGCGCGTTTCCAAAAACAACAAGGTCATGAAACCTACTATGTTTGCGCGGATGATGCTCACGGCACACCAATTATGCTTAATGCGCAAAAGCAAGGGATCACGCCAGAAGAGATGGTTAAAAACGTCAGTGTTGAACGTCAACGAGACTTTGCTGATTTCAACATTAAGTTTGATAACTATCACAGCACGCACAGTGAAGAGAACCGTCACTTTAGCGAGTTAATCTACAACCGTTTAAATGAAGCGGGTCACATTAAAAAGCATACTATTTCTCAACTTTTCGACCCAGAGAAAGGTATCTTCTTACCAGATCGTTTTGTAACAGGTACTTGCCCTACGTGTAAGTCTGAAGATCAAAACGGTGACAGCTGTGATTCTTGTGGTGCAACTTACAGCCCAACAGAGCTTATCAACCCACGCTCTGTTATGTCGGGTGCTGAGCCAATCTTAAAAGATTCTGAGCATTACTTCTTCGACCTTCCTGCTTTTGAAGACATGCTTAAAGAGTGGTTACACTCAGGTACGATTCAACAAGAAATGGCGAACAAGCTAGATGAATGGTTTGCAGATGGCCTACAGCAGTGGGATATCAGCCGTGACGCACCTTATTTTGGTTTTGAAATCCCTGGTGCACCGGGTAAATACTTCTACGTTTGGTTAGACGCACCTATTGGCTACATGGCGAGCTTTAAAAACCTTTGCGACAAAAAAGGGATTGATTTTGATGCCTTCTGGAGCGAAGACTCAGATGCAGAGCTTTACCACTTCATTGGTAAAGACATCATCTATTTCCACAGCTTATTCTGGCCAGCAATGTTAGATGGCGCAAAATTCAGAAAGCCAACAAACGTATTTGCCCACGGTTTTGTAACTGTGAATGGCGCGAAGATGTCTAAATCAAAAGGCACTTTTGTTAAAGCGCGTACTTACCTTGATAACCTAGATCCTGAATATCTTCGTTATTACTACGCAGCAAAGCTTAACAACGGTATCACTGACCTTGATTTAAACCTTGAAGACTTTGCACTACGTGTTAACTCTGACTTAGTAGGTAAAGTAGTTAATATCGCAAGCCGTTGTGCAAGTTTCATCACCAAGAAGTTTGACGGTAAGCTTAGCGACACCGTAATGGACGAAGCACTATTAGGTGAGTTCCAAGCAGCTTCTGCAAGCATCGCAAATCACTATGAAAACCGTGATTACAGCCGTGCAATTCGTGAAATCATGGCACTTGCTGATAAAGCAAACCAATTTATCGACGCTAAAGCGCCTTGGGTATTGATTAAAGACGAAACAAAACAACAAGAAACACACGATGTTTGTTCACTTGGCTTAAATATGTTCCGTGTACTTATCACTTACTTAAAACCTGTTCTTCCAGGTATGGCTGCAAACGTTGAAGCTTTCTTAAACGACGATTTAACATGGCAAGGCGCGCAAACTGCGCTTGTTGGTCACGCAATTAATAAGTTCAAACCGTTAATGCAACGTGTTGAAATGGATAAAGTAAACAAAATGATTGAAGAATCAAAAGAAAGCCTAGTTGCTGAAAAAGACAAGATTGATCCAAACAGCCCACTAGCAAAAGAACCTATCAGCCCAGAAATCGAATTTGATGATTTTGCGAAAGTTGACTTACGCGTAGCAAAAATTGCTAAAGCAGAACACGTTGAGGGCGCAGATAAGTTATTAAAACTAACTTTAGATTTAGGTGGCGAAACGCGCCAAGTATTCGCAGGCATTAAATCTGCGTATGCACCAGAAGACATCGAAGGTAAGCTAACGGTTATGGTAGCAAACCTTAAACCTCGTAAGATGCGTTTTGGTATGTCTGAAGGCATGGTATTAGCAGCAGGCCCTGGCGGTAAAGAAATTTATATTCTTAACCCAGATGATGGCTCAGAGCCTGGCATGCGTGTAATGTAATTACACAATTACTAGCTACTATAAAAAACCGTTGTGTCTAGGCACAACGGTTTTTTTGTATTTAATGGATGCTTTAGATTAATGTAGTTAGCTTATGAGCTTGGGCATGCAGGATACTCAGTCAGTACTTGAGTAATTATTTGCCCAAACTGCTGGTGTTGCTGTTCGGTAATAGCAAAAGCAGCATTGTAAGCTAGGGTATCGGCAAGCTCACCTGTTATGACTTCATAGAAAGTCATCGCGGTCAGTAAGTGCCCTGCATCTGAAGCATGATTTCCATCTGAACTGTAAAAATTAAGCTCAGGTAATGCCGCAATTGCTTTGTCCCAAACTAAACCGATTGGTGCAACACAACTTGCCTCTTTTTCACTAATCGACAAATGCAATTGATAGACAAGCTCCCCTTCTTTGCTGTCGCCTCGCTGCGGATGCTCAGGAAATAAGATGGGCGTGATATCCAGCTCTTTTGCACTGGCAATTAATCGCTCAGCCTCACTTGTAGAATAATTAACAGAGCCAGACTGAGAATACTTTTGACCTTGAAAAATAGCATGGCTCCAATTGTCTTGCTGTAGCTTTTCAACATTGCCTGATGCGTTCACTATCTCATCTAAAAAGCGACCACTGACGGTAAGGGTTGAGACTTGAGAATTTGTTAACTCACTGGAAATGAGCTGTTCAAGCAAGCTCCCTAATTTTGTGCTATGGCTATTGCCATAGATAATAATTTTATAGTCAGCACTACCACTATTATCGACAAGCCCAACACCTTTATCGGGTGTTGAGCTGTTAGTGTCATCAACTTTTGTAGATTCGTTTTTTGAGCTCGAACCACATGCAACAAGGCTAATCGAAAAGACGAGTAAAAAATAACATCGAATTAATCTCGCAAACTTATCATTTATCATACTTTACCTTTTGGCTTATTATTTTTATGTCGTTAATATTGAAACACAAAACTCTAAATTGCCAATTTTTGGATGATATTTATCTAAGGCGCTAAGTACAAATCATGTAAAACCCGCTCTTTTCGAGGTAAGTAATAATCATCATAATCAAGTGACACTATGACTCTTTTAGCTTTACCTAATAACTCACTGCGAGGCACTAAGCCAATCACTCGCGAGTCTGCACTATTATCACGGTTATCACCCATCGCTAGATACATATCGCTGGGAATAACGACAGGGGCAAAGTGCTGCATCACCGAAGGCGTTTTTGATACCTGAATAGCGTGCTGAACACCTGCAAGGTTTTCAATGAGTGTTTGCTGCTCTTGCTTATCATCAGTTAATGCGTAATCAAGTGCTTTACCGTTTATGATCAATTTATTATCGACTAAAGTCACTGTATCGCCCGGCACGCCAATAACACGCTTTATTAAGCGATTATTTGCAGCCTTAGAATCAAATACAATAATATCACCGGCTTGTGGCTCATCAGTACGCATTATCGAAATATGACTAAATGGCACACGCAGATCATAAGCCATTTTATCCGTTAAAATACGGTCTCCTTCAACGATGGTCGGGTTCATTGAACCTGTTGGCACTTCATACCAATCAGCCACTGCACTTCTAAAAACACTCATCAAGCAGATAAATAAAATCAATGAGCGATTATTTTTCCATACCTTCAAAAGCCAGTTCATATTTGTTCCTTATTTGTTGTTTGTTTCAATAGGAGTCTGTGCGGTACAAATTAGTTCTTAACTAAATGTAACGAAATACGTCAATGATAAAAATACCATACATGATGTTAAAAATATTTGACACAGTAAGCAATGAGTAGTTTACTTAACACCAAGTCAAATATATTTTACATAGGGTGGAAGGAAATGAGCTACAAAGAAATGACAATTTGGGGCACCTTGGTGATAACCATAGGCCTTTTAAGCTATTACCTGTTAGGTATTAATTCACTACAAGCCGCGGGGGCTCTAAGCCAAGAGACCATGGTGTCTTATTTGTATAGGTTTCTCGTAATTGCGGTAGTCTTAGAGATCATTATACAATCTGTGCTTGCTGGTATTAAACACAAAGAAGCAAACTTAGGGGATGATGAGCGCGACAAGCTCATTGACCTAAAAAGCGCCAAGCTTGGTCACTGGTTCTGCTCTGCAACTATCTTAATGTGTGTATTTTTAGCGACGCAAATTGAGCGCGTATCTGGACGCATGCTGTTACCTGAGGTTTCTGATCTATATAATATTATGCACTTTCTTATTATTGGTTTTTTAGCCAGTGAAATTATTACTATTGCCAGCAAAGCGTATTTATATCGAAGAGACAGCTAGATGACAAAACAGCTCAGTAATACCATTCGGGAACTTCGATTTCATCACAACGAAATGACTCAGCAAGCATTGGCAGAGGCAGTTGGCGTTTCAAGGCAAACTATAGTAGCAATTGAAAAAGGTAAATATTCACCCTCGCTCGAGGTGGCTTTTAAGATTGCTCAACTGTTTGATAAGAAACTAGACGACGTGTTTTCGTATCAGTAATTAACAAAAAAGGTTAGCCAAAGAGCTAACCTTTTTTAAATTCGTATCATTTAATTTTATGACTGCTGATTTTTGAACTGCGCTTTGGCTTGCTCAACTTCATCATCACTGATACCCACTGATTCAGCCGCTTCTTTAATAAGGTGTGGCTGTGTCATCACTAATGCCATCAGTTGTTGAAGCTTTTCAGGTGGAATACCTAACTGTTGAACCAGACCCATTGCCATCATTGGGTTTTCCATAAACGCTTGAAACAGCTCACGCACTTTCTCGTCACTTACATTGTGCTCTTTGAGCATTGCAATAATAGGGTTCATATTAACCTTTACTTTTAACTACTAATAAAACCAATAATATGGGCAAATTGCTGTTATTCAACTAACATCACCACTTTTCCCGAATTTTCGTTGTTATCTAAAGTGCGGTGCGCCTCATTGGCCTCTTGCCAATTTAAGGTTTTATAGATATTGCAATCGAACAGCCCGTTAGCCAAGTCATCATAAAAGCGCGATATAAACTGCTCTTTTAAATCACGTTTAAATTCAATTGAACGATTACGCAAAGTTGATGCATGAAATGATATGCGCTTACTAAGTAGCCTCGCAAAGTCAACCTCAGCAAAGCGCGCATCTAAAAACGCTAACATCACAATTTGGCAATCTATTGCTGCAACGGCAGCATTTTTATTTAAATAGCTTCCTGAGACAGGATCAACAATGGTATTGGCCTGTAAATTATTGGCTTTGAAGTATTCTACAAAATCAGTGGTTTTATAATTAATGGTGTGGTCTGCGCCAAGCTGCTTGGCATGTTCACACTTTTCATCACTGCCTGCGGTGATCACCACTTGAGCACCCGCACGTTTTGCCATTTGAATTGCCGCCCCACCGACACCACTTGCTCCCGCATGGATCAGTGCCGTTTGCCCCGCTTTGAGCTGACCAAATTGAAACAAGGCAGAAAATGCCGTTAAGTAAACTTCGCTGATTGCAGCGCCTTGGGCCATTGTCATTTCATCTGGTAAAGGCATCACTTGCGCAGCATCAACGGCAACATACTCGCTGTAAGCACCGCCCGCACACAAGGCAAAAACACGTTTATTAAGCCAATCTCCCGATACTGCACTACCTTGCTCAACAATGGTACCGGCACATTCTAACCCTAGAATTTCACTGTCACCTTTGGGCGCAGGATATTTACCTTGTCGCTGTAAACAATCTGCCCGATTAACGCCGATTGCTGCAACAGCAATAAGAACTTCGTTATCTTTTAGAACTGGTTTATCTGTTTGCGCAAAATGTAACTGTGAGTCTTCGTGCTTAATATAACGCATATCACCTTCTATTTAATTCGTTGCCAGATCTCAGCTTCGACTAATTTGCCATTTTCATACAAGGTGTGGTGCCACAAGTCACCTTTTATTTTGTAATCAAATGCCATGGTCTTACCAAGTAGTGAAGGTACATTACCATAGGAGAAAGTCTCGATAAATTGCTGGTCTTGCAAAACATATTTGCCGCCACCAGCGTAATGAAAGTTGCCTTGCTTTTGGGTGATATAGCTAAAATGACTGGGTGTAATCAGTTTAACTGAGGTTATTTCTGGCGCTTTTGCCGTCACATAGCCGTCATTGGTTGCATATTTGCCTTCAACAAATTGCCAGCTACCTAATAACGGATTGGCGCTTACCATAGACGAAATAAATAAACTCGATAATAACAGTGTGTTTTTCATAGTGCGTTCCTTAGCAATTTTTTCAATAGCATACGCTAACACTATGTTCCTATTAAACTGTTATCGGTTGAGATTTTTTCATTTGAGCTCTCATCGACGAAAAGCGCCAAGACTGCTTATAAGGATAAACATCAAGCAATTGCCCATCGTTTATCACAGCTTGTAATTGCTGCCACATTGTGGCAGTGAAAATATCTTGATGCGCAGCATTAAAGTGCTCAAACGCTCGCTTATTAGCGCTAAAAAACACTTTAAACTGGCTGGGAAATATGTCGTTTTCGGCGATATCAAAGTAGCTTTCGCTACTGAGTTCATCTAATGAGTCATCGGTTTTTGGCAGCTCTCTAAATTGACACTCTGTCATCGGGCAAATTTCATCGTAGTCATAAAAAACCACTCTTCCCCAACGGGTTACACCAAAGTTTTTCATCAGCATATCACCGGGGAAAATATTAGCCCCCGCAAGCTCTTTTATCGCTTTACCGTAATCAACCATTACTTGCTGCAGTTTTCGCTCATCACATTCGTTGATATACAAATTAAGCGGCGTCATTTTACGCTCTACATAAACATGGCGCAAAATAAGTGCATTACCCGAGATCACTAAGCTATCGCCAATTTGCTGCTGCATTATTTGTATAAGCTCATCACTAAATCGGCTTAAATCAAACGCTAAATAACGAAATTCGTGTGTATCAACTAGCCGGCCTACTCGGTCGGCTTGTTTAACAAAGTCGTACTTGGCCATTACTTGTTGTTTGGTGGCCGTTTTTGGCGCACTAAATTTATCCTTTATTACCTTGTACACATAATCTGAGCCTGGGGTGGTAAATACCAGCATCACCATGCCCGGCGTACCCGGCGCAAGTGTGTACTTATCGTCAACGGGGCTATTGCGGGTGGTATCAACTTTATAACGATAAAACTCGGTTTTCGCGTGTTTGATAAAGCCTATGGCATTAAACAGCTCAAAACGTTGCTTATGAGGCATTAAAACACTGAGGTAATCTACGTAACGGGCGGGTTGGTCAGTGTCGACCATAAAATAAGTACGCGCAAAGCCAAACAACAAGCTGAGTTGATCAGCTCCCATCATCACAGCATCAATGTGCAAACCTTTTTCACTGTTTAATAGCGCAATCGCAAATGGCATGTTATCGCCATTTTTAGCAATACAGCGGCCTATGATGTAACAGGCTTTATTTCTGAAAAACAATGAATTAGCGTATTCAATATAACCGTCGTTAAGTGCTAGCAGCTCATAAACTTGTGGGCATTGTTGTTTCGCTCCAGCAATCAAGGTGCGCTGTAACATGGCAACATCATCAGTAAAATCAGCGTATTGTGAGCGAAACACATGCCGCTTGATCAAGCTACTAATCGCACTTTCAAAGCCATTTTGCAGGGAAATGCGGCTAACCAATGAATCAAAGGGTCTTGGCCCCAGTTGATATCGTGCTTTCAGTACAAACAAGTGCACATTGCGAATTTTTCGTGAGTCCCAAATTGCACCGAAGGTTGAGTTAAAAAAGGTATGAGCAATGGGCTGGTTTTCATGGCTTTGCACCATTTCTGCGTATATTTGTTTGGCTAATAACCAAAGCGCTGGGTCGTCTACTTCGCTATAAGCAATAATTTTTACCGCTTGGCTTACCTTTTTTACTTGCCCTTCGTAAACTTGCAATCGCGATTTCATAGCCCCTTGAACTTGATGCCACTGGCGCTGTTCAAAACGACTTTGTGCACCGAGGGTAATATTTAAAAACTCTGCAAACATAGCCTCAAAGCCAGCATACACTGCACGGGCAAGCTTAGTCGCTACGACCTGATTTAACTGTTCGCTGTGTGATTTAACAGCCAAATGTGAACTTTGCTGTGGCATTATTTTTATCGCTTATGCTGATTATTTTAGTCGCCTTGTTTACACACAATAGCAAGCGCGCTTTAATTTAGGTAATTAATAAAGATAATAAATAAGATTGATCAAATGAATATTAGGCACGTCGACCTCAACCTATTGGTGTATTTAAATGTCCTCATTGATGAACAAAGTGTGTCTAAAGCCGCTAATAAACTAGCTTTGACTCAACCTGCAATGAGTAATGCTCTTAAACGTTTGCGTGATTTATTTGATGATCCATTATTAGTGAGAGCCGCTGGCACAATGACGCCAACTGCAAAAGCGCTCAGCCTCAAACCTGAAATAGAATCACTATTAAAAATGGCTGAGGAAATTACTCAGCCTAGTGAGGTATTCGACCCGAGCACAGCCAATATTACGTTTCGGATCATGGCAAACGACTACCTTGAATCAACCCTTATTGCGCCGTTTATCACCCAGCAGCTTGCAAAGAATCCGGGGCTTAATTTTGATATTTTGAGCCCAAGCGATGTTAACCTTCAAGATATGGAAAAAGGCACCATCGACCTTGCCATTAATCGCTTTAACGGCCTGCCCCGCTCATTTCACCAAGCCAGTGTCTGGCGAGATAATTACTGCTGCTTAACACACCCAGACAACCCTTACTTGCAACAGCAAAACCTTGAAGGCTACCTTGATCAAGAACACATTTGGGTGAATCGAGCTGGTTGGGGCGTTGAGGCGGCTGTAACAAATAAATCAGGCAGCCAAAAACTCGGCTGGGTCGATGAGGCATTATGGCAACTAGAACAAACCCGCAATATTCGCGTATTCACCCGCCATTACATGGTGGCAAGCTTGCTGTGCCAATCACCAAAACTTATCGCCACATTGCCCCGTCGACAAGCGATGTTATTAGCAAAACACACTGATTTGGTAATAAGTCCAGTGCCATTTCAAATCGTGCCTATTGAAGTAAAAATGTTATGGAGCCCTTTACTACATCACGCAAACCCGCACCAATGGCTGCGCAGAGAGCTACTTGCCTTTGCCAGTACCGTGGCTGATCGCTAAAAACAGCATAATATTGATAAAATCAATATCAGTTATTGAAAACAACAATTTCATTAATAATGAGTGAAGGGCTAGAGTGAAGTTAAGCACATAAACAAAGAGAAAATGATTATGGAAACTTCAGCGCAATTCACTCAACAAGACGGCCTTTACATCAATGGTCAATTACACTCATTCATCGAGCAGCAGCTTTGTAAAAAAAGTGATTTAGCCTGCGATGAGATTTACCAAACACTAGCAACGATGGTTGATGAGTTTGGTTGCCAATGCCGTAAAACCAAACATCAAGATGATGATGTTTTACAAGCAGAGACACTGTTAAAAGCGTATAGCACAGTACGTACTCACCCGCATTGTCATGTTGATGCACAAACAACAACTGCAGTGCTAGATGAATACTGCTGCCAAGTACCAGCTATTTTAGTGGTTGCGTTAATGGATACATTAACAGGCATGACAAGCAATGAGCCAGGTGCAGAGCACATTTACCAACTTGCAGCACAGTTAACAGGTAAACCATGTGTCTACGCAGTTAAAAGCGCCAATGCCGCTTAATATGGTTCATTATTTGAGTTACTTATTCGCGCGATGATGCTTTTTGCAAAATCACTGCAACTAAGCATCGTCGCATCGGCTACTAGGTTCGCCAAATCAAACGTCATTTCATTTGCGCTAAGCGTCTGCTCTAGGGCTTTTTCTATTTTATTCGCCGCTTCGTGCCAGCCCATAAAACGTAGCATCATGACCGCACTTAAAATACTGCTTGTTGGATTTGCAGTGTCTTCTCCGGCGATGCGATTAAATGTGCCATGAGTCGGTTCGAAAAAGGCCACTTCATTATTTAAGTTTGCCGCAGGCATAATACCTACCCCACCAACTTGTGCGGTTAGCATATCAGCTAAGTAATCGCCGTTTTGATTGGTTGTTACCACCACATCAAATTGCTCTGGGGTGAGCAGCGCTTGTTGTAGCATGTTATCGGCAATGACTTCTTTGATAATTAAATCATCTTGCTCGTCACGTTTGATCACTAACCAACGACCATTTTCGTGCGCTACAGCGTTAAACTCTTGCTCTGCAAGGGCAAATGCCCAGCGTTTAAAGGCGCCATCGGTAAATTTAAGTACATTGCCTTTGTGCACCACAGTCAGTGATTCACTGTGCTCTTTAAGGGCAAAGTTAAGGGCGTAACGCATTAGTCGCTCTGCCGCCTCTTTCGAGCTATTTTTAATACCAATACCGCATTGGTTATCAAAACGAAGTCGGGTGACACCCATTTCTTGGCACAAGAAATCAAGCATACGTTCGTTGTCAATACTGCCAGCCTGCCACTCAATGCCTGAGTAAACGTCTTCAGAGCTGTCGCGTATTACTGTGATTTGGGTTTTTTCAGGCTCTTTTAAAGGTGATGGTAAATGCGGATAACTGCGAATGGGCCGCATATTAACGAATAAGTCCATCTCATGACGAAGAGCGACATTTAAAGAGCGAAAACCACCGCCAAGAGGGGTTGTTAGCGGCCCTTTGATAGCAATTTTATACTGCCGAACTGCATGCAGGGTTTCTTGCGGGAACCAGTCGCCATCGTAAAGCGCGGCTGCTTTTTCGCCATTGAACACTTCCATCCAATGTATTTGTTTATCGCCTTGATAAGCCTGACTCACTGCAGCATCAACAATATCACGCATTACCGGGCTGATATCTTGACCCACACCATCGCCTTCAATGTAAGCAATAACCGGGTTATCAGGAATATGCCATTGACCCTTACTATCGATAGTAATTTGCGCGCCATTCGAGGGGACTGAAATATGTTGATACTGCATCATGCCTTCCCAGCAAGGTGTTTTAATAATATTAATATCAAGAAATAGCTAATTTGTCTGTGCTTACAAAGAAATAGCCGCTATTCAAGCAATCAATGCGTTACCTTGGTAATCTCGTCTTGCATGGCACAAAATAAGGATGCAATAAGCTGCGTATCGAGCGTGACGGTATCTTTTTTAAGCGCAGCATCAACGGCAACCGCCTTAACATAAAGCGTTTCACATTCGAACATGTTCGCAGCGCCTTTAAGCATATGAACATTTCTGCTTAATCCGTCAATATCCATCTTTTTGTATTGCTCGCGCATTTCTCGATACTGTTCTTCCAGACCTTTTATGTAGTCATCTTTAAGTGCCTGAAACTCTTTTTCAGGTAACTTGATATCGGCTAACTCATCGCAATCTAAGTAACTGGCAATTTTATGGCTAAACGCGTTTCTATCAATTGGTTTGGCGATTAAATCATTAAAGCCTTGCTTCATATAACGGGCAATTTCATGCTTCATGGTATTCGCTGTCAGTGCAATGATAGGCGCACTCACTCCCGTTGCTTGCATCATTTTTAATGCTTCTTGACCGTCCATAATGGGCATTTGAATATCAAGCAAAATAAGATCAAAGCTGTCTTCGAGGGTTGCTTGCACTGCGTCTTTACCATTTTCAACGGTTATCACTGTCAGCCCCATACGCTCTAATATTCGCGCAATTAAACGTCGGTTGTCTGGGTGGTCTTCGGCAAGTAACACTCTGCCCTTTAAGTTCTCTGGTGCATCAAGCTTACTAAACGGTGAGGTTTCAACGAGCTTCACTTCGCTCATATCATTAAGCCAACGTGTATTATCTGTGGTGTACACCGACATAGTGAAAATAAACTCACTGCCAGAGCCGACATTACTTTTAACGCTAATATCCCCATCCAATTTTTTGGCGAGGCTCTTTGAAATATTAAGTCCAAGCCCGGTACCGCCATACTGGCGAGAAATACTTGAATCCGCTTGATAAAACGCACTAAACAAGGCTTGTTGCTCTTTATCTGTCATGCCAATACCTGTGTCTTTAACGCTTATCGACAACTTATCGTTATGACAGCTCACCGTTAAAGTTATACGCCCGACTTGGGTGAATTTGAGGGCGTTGGTTGTTAGGTTTAATAAGATTTGCCTTAAACGACTCGGATCGGTAATAACGTAGTCTGGCAATGGGAACTGATAGTCAACACTGAACTTTAAGCCTTTATCACGGATTTGCTTGCCAATAAGTGACTCAATATTGGCAATCGTAGCAAACAAATCTGTTTCGACTAAATCAATCTCTAGCTTGTTGGCTTCAATTTTCGACATATCGAGTATATCGTTAATTAGTCCCAGTACATGGCGGCTATTTTGCAAAATAACCCCAATCCCATGGTTGCGCTCGTGAGGCTTAATATCCCCGAGCATAATGCCATCTGCATAGCCAATGATTGATGTCATTGGGGTACGAATTTCATGACTGATATTCGCTAAAAAGCGGCTTTTAGCTTCATTAGCATCGCGAAGCTCAGAGGCGAGTTCTTCAAGCTCCAACGTTCTTAGATGGACTTTTTCTTCTAGATTTTTGTTGAGCTCTACGTTGTCATCGTGAAGCAACCTAAACTTATCGGCAACAGCAAAAGCCAACAACATAGCGTCCATGGCTGTGCCTATCAAACCCAATAAATATAAATTAATGGAGGTAGCTGGCAGTAAACCTAAATTAGTTAAATTACCCACCATATTCGGGAGCATCATGGCAATGTAAGCCAGCACAAAATAGCGTGCTGGCTTAAAGCCAATGAGCATACAGCGAATACCTATGTATAAGCCTAAACATAAAGCAACACCCGTCACTAACGTTGACCAATAAAAACCAAAGCTTGGCCATAAAATACAAAACGGAATACCCAAAGTGGCGATTACACCCACCGTCAGAGATAATTGCGCCAGTTTCGGAAATGTTTCTTTGAGTTTAAGTAAGTTGTTGTAAAACAGAATATTGGTTAAAGGTGTGAGCGCAAAGCCGAGCCAATGAAGATGAGGATTATAGTAACCAAACAGCTGATCCGAAATATGGAAAAAGTGGCTCCAAGCAAACACCCAAGATGCAGTAAACAATGCGTAATACAGGTGTGTGACATCACGAGAAACCAAGTAAATCAATAAGTTATACAAACCAAGTGCAATACCCACCCCAAAGCAGAGCATCATGATCATATTTTCGACGGTTATGTTCTGAAAATAATCTTGATAAGGCGTTAATACCAGCTTTGCAGGAGTATAAAAGTAATCACTCTCAAAATAAGTAATAAGCGTATAGTGCTTACCTTTTTCAAGAGATAAGCGATTACCATAGTGAAAAGCAAATTGATTTGGCTCGACCCCACCTGTTACAAAGTGCTGTATGGGGGCTGTTGGGTCAGTTATATCGTAAATGCGGCTTTCTATTTTCGAAACCAAGGTGTTATACGGATAGAGCACTAAATCTTCGATATCACTTTGATTTTCAATTTCAACAATTAACCAATAACTACCGCCGACAGAACTTATTCGAGATTGCGGTTTTTTGTTGGCTCGCCAAGCATCAATCGCAGCCACCGATTGCGGAAACATATTATCGTTTGCCGTAAACACTTCTCCGACATCATGAAGGTTTTGATCAGCAACAGCATCAGTGTAGACAAACGTATCTTGTGCATTTGCCGCAACACTTAATAGCAATAAAAACAGCAGAGTACTTAAATACAGCTTTAACCGCATTCACAAAACCCCTGTACCATTTTGGAGATGGCAACGACTAGAATTGCAGTGAAACATCAAAACCATAGCGACGCCCTTCCCCTTTAAAGTCTTCAAGCATGCCTAGGAACGAACTTAAATCGAACTTTAACTGGCTATATTCAGTATCAAATAAATTTTTGCCCCATAAAGTAAATGACCAATTATCAACATCATATTTTAGATGCGCATTAACAATGCTAAAGCCGTCTTGGCGGGCATAAGGGTTCATGTTCTGATCAAAATAAAACTCAGACTGGTAATCGTAAATAATATTGGCCGATAACGGATACGACGCCAAGCTGGTATCGTATTTTAACCCCGCTGATACATTCCATTTAGAGGTAAATGGTAGTTGGTTATCGGTAATACTATTGCCAAGTGGGTCAACGTATTCTTCAAACTCAGCATGAGGGATATAGCCAACTGAAAGTAGCATGGATAATTGCTTAGTTGCTTGGTAATTGATTTCAGTTTCAAGACCGTAAATAGTTGAATCAGCAACATTTTCAAGTAATTGTACAGGTGGCATTTGCGGTGTTTCTGACGCTTGGTTCATAAACACTTGTTGGTCGTTATAGTCATAGTAAAACGCCGCCCAATTCATTCTAAGTTGCTTCCCAGGCCAGAACGACTTTAAGCCAGCTTCATGGGCATTTAAGCGCTCTTTGCCGTAGTTTGCTAAGATTGCTTGTTCTTCAGATGACAAAAAGCCGCCGTTATAACCGCCACTTTTACTACCATTAGCAAAACGATAATAAAGATTGCTTGCATCTGAATAGCGATAATTAACTGCAAATTGGCCAGTAAAGCCATTGTCTGATTGCTCATCGGTAACGCGATAAAATGGTACAAGCACTCCGTCTAAGTCATTCACATCAACCACCGCATTTAACGTGGCGATTGAGTCATACTCAAGTGACTCATAGTCATATCTAAGACCGGCTGTGATCATCCATCTATCTGCGACAGGCACTTCAATTTGGCTAAATACAGCCAAATTTTGCATCTTGATTTCGTTATCGTAGATAAAGGTCGCGGTTAAATTTGTCGGTAAAATACCCCGGAAATCACGCAAAATATCATTTAAATTATCTTGCTCAATCGTCTCATCTGCAAAATAAACACCACTGGTTAGTGTGTAATCAGCAAGTTCATTTAATAACCTGAATTCTTGGCTGAATAGTTGGGTATCTAACCCTAATACTCCTTCGCACAAACGAGCTGGCGAGCCATCGCAGTTAAAAGCATGGCTTCTTTCTAAGTCGTTAAAGCTCGAAAGCGAGGTAAAAGTACTTTGCTCGTTTAAATGCCAATTCACTTCAGCAATAAAGCCATAACCATCAGATTTATGAGGTGAGTCGTTATTGACGCTCACAGCAAAGAAGTCATCACTGCCATCATTAAAACCAAAGTTATCAAAACAGTGTGTTGAGCCCGCATCTGCTGGTGAACACAGCTCACCCGTTAAAGGGTTCGCGACAATACCAATACTGCCAACTGGCTGGGCAATACCATCCCAATCTTCAATATGTGCTTGCAGGTAAAGATCAACGTCATCCCACTCAGACAAAAAAGACACACGGGCATTTTTTTGCTCCATGCCTGCTGTTGGTGAGTCTGCATAAGTATTTTTTGTTGAATATTCGTAGTCTTGATAGTTAACAGCAATACGCATTGCGCTGGAGTCTGAGAGTTGCTGGTTCCACATACCATCGATGCTGGTGGCGTTGTTATTGGCAGCACCTAATGTTAGCGAGCCATAGCTATCAAACTCAGGGCGATTTGAGCGTATAAGTATTGCACCACCGGTAGAATTACGACCAAACAAGGTACCCTGCGGGCCGCGTAAAATATCGAGTTGTTCAATATCGTACAAGTTAACAATTTGATTATTGGCAGACCCCACCGCAACGCCATCAAGATACATGGCAACAGGTGAAGTGTTCGCCGTATTATAATCAAGTAACCCCACCCCGCGAATACTCACAGCCGGAGGCGTCCCTTCTGCGGCGTTTTGGGTAATTTTAACGTTTGGCGCAAACAAACCAATTTCAGTTGAATCTTTAAAATGCTGAGCTTTTAAAATTTCGCCATCCACTTGGCTTACCGCTACACTTACGTCTTCAATTGCTTGCGGACGCTTTTGTGCATAAACGCTAATAACTTCCATGTCTTTATCAGTCTCAGCTCCTTGTGCAACAGCGCTTGCCATTACACATGCCGCCAAGCTTGAGCTCGACAACATCATAAACTTTGGATCTTTAAGAAAAGGACGCTTCATTGGCTTTTAGACCTTAAAAGAGGGAAACTTGTTAAATTGTTGTAATTTAGTGGTAAGTATAGACCAAACAATAGATTAAAGTCGCATATAAATCATGAAAATTCATGGCTTATACGCATACTTATTTACAACTTTGCTCACACTAACCTTTTTCGAATGCATGCTCTCCGCTGATTTCGTTTGGCCAACCACATAGTGCCCGGGCTGTTTGCATACCGGCCATCACAGCAGCCTCAACACAGCCTGCATTAACCCCTGTTTTTATCCAGTCACCAGTAATGCGCAAATTAACAAACTGACTGCCATCTGTAGCAAGGCGGTATCTACTCGAATCAACTACAGATAGGACATAGCGCTCACTGGGATCGACATTTACGCGCCAATATTGCTGTTCTAGTACAGGTAAAATGCTATGCGGATCACTGTAAAAAACCTGCCAATCAAACTTGTTATCAATATAGGCTTCAGGCCAAAGTGGCCGCATATCTGAGCTAAACAAATTATGCATATTCAATTTTACTTCGGCTTTCATTTGCTCTGGGAATTGATGTGCACTGGCAGGAGGGTATTTTTCGCAGCTAAACGCACTGCAAAAATAGGCAACATTAACTGGTGAGTTGTCACTTGGCCAATCTTCTTTATCGAGCAAGTTGCCCATTGCGGCCCAGGTATCAAACGGCTCGACAAAGCCACTTAAAATTGGCCCTTCGTGAGCAGCATTAGTATGCGTAAAGCCAAGTTGTGGGTCGGTTTTATTCAACCATACTTGGCAAGCCTGAGTCGCCACACTTTGCACTTTTATTGCTTGTTGGGATAGCGCGTAATCTACAGCTAAAAGTTCAGAGGCAACGTGTTCAAGTGAGGCAACCGATACACCTAAAATAAGCGTATCAAAGTCAATACCATGGCGAAGCGTCACTGTTGGCAATGGGGTACTAAAATGCTCTTGGTACACCTCGGGCCAATTACTCCAAAATGACTCTAAATTAATCTGATATTCTTGTAATAAGTGCGCTTGTTCAGGGCTGATTTGCTCATACAGGGGTTCACTTGGCCAGCATGGCAGTTGCTTTACATCAATGAGCGGATCATAATCTTGACCAACTAAACTGACCTGTTGGCGAAGCTCAATCTCACTTACCAGCGGCTCACCTTGGTCAGTTTGCCCAGCAGATAAGTTAGTTAACTGATGGAAAAACTTAAACTTAACGCCGCGCTGCTTTAAAAGCTCATAAATTGGCCCGAAAATGACATCGCCCATGCCTGCTTGCATTTTCCACATCACGCCGCCTTTATAGCAAAGGCCTATACGTAACATGGCAAGGGCGGCAACGCCGGCTTCAACATTGGGTTTACTAAAGTCACCTTTCGGGTAAGCGAACACCAAATCATAAAAGCCACGCACAGGCGCTGAATCGACACTGTAAGTTTTGTTAGCACCATTTTTTTCGAGCCACTGACGAAAATCGTAGCAGTTAATGACACCAAAACCTTCGCGATATACTTTGTCTTTAATCAGTCCTGTGAGCATTGCAATCGCAAGATCGGCACAAATATAAAGTCTGCGTAGCTCTGGGTTGTCATCCAGTAAATCAATAACTTGATCTTTAAACCAGCGTTTTAACTTTCTGACGATATACCAAATCACCAGTCGATCGGCCTGTTTATCTGTATGGGTGGCCTGCTTTTCGGTGAACTGCAGCAAATGAGTTATCAATGTTCGTGGGTTCGAGGCAATTTCAGTTGCACCTGCTTCAATATCATCAATAAACTGCTTTGCGCCATTTAAATGGGTATCAATATCTGCTTTGATTTCTTGATACATGTGTTTGAGTAACGATTGATCCCGAGGCTTTTTAGTCACTAAAGTGGTTTTAGCATCTTGCTGCTGACAAACATGCTCAATGCCTTCGGTCCATTTTTTTAGCCATGCTAATGTCATGGTGACAAAGTCCCACACTGTTATATCTAGGCTGCCATCAGCGGGGTTACCTTCTACAGTAGGAAAATCAATTGGCCAAGTTTGCCATTCGTTATCAATAAACTCTTGTAAGGCAATAAAACTGTGTGGTTTAAATGCCTGCTGCCAAGTAGCCAATGAACAACTAGCAGGTCGATTGAGTGAGTTATACACCCCTTCTAAGGTGCGAAAGCTATTCACATAGGCGCCAAACCAAACATGTAAACCATGCTCTTCGATTCGCTGTCCAAAATGGGCGTTTCGGCCACTCGCCCCTTTACCGCCAAGGCGCCAACCCTGTTGATAAACGGTAATTTCGCGCTGGCTTTGCCAATTAGTTTGCTCGGTCAAATACACTGCCGCAGTCATCGCTGCAACACCGCCACCAACAATGGTGATTTTTTCTTTTCCCATGGTTACCCCTGTGTTGGTAACAGTTGTGTTGCGCCAAGCTGGTCAAAGTCCATATTGACGTAAAAAGGTAAATGAACCGCTTGTTTGCCAAGTGCGATGCCAAACATGTCATTCAAAGGAAAGCTCGCAAGAGCTTTTACATCCAAGCTAAAATCATTGTGTAACAGTTTTAATTGATGAATTTTTTTGATTAGCGATGGTGAGTGAACCACGCTTTGATAAACGGCTTTATCTCCTTGGCCATCGGGAAATTGTTTAAACAAAATCTGATCCATCTGCGGGTGAATAAACCCGTCTAATAATTGTTTAAGAAGCGATAAATCAATGCCATTAATTTGCGCATCAAACAAATCTGTAACGTGTTTAGAAAATTGCGATAAGTTATCGAGTAAGTTTTCCTTGGTACTTGCCTGTGTTTGCTCAATGGTTAATAGCTCATGCATCGCTAATTTAGACTCTGGGTTAAACACATCAAAACATTCTAAAGAGATACTAAAGGCGCCCGCATCACTCACAGCAGTTGGCATTTGGTATTCACAGAGGTATTTATTGTAGCCCCAGGCTTCTCGACCATTAATTAAGGCATAAATGTTATTAACGCTAATAAATGCCGGATACCAATATAAATGGCTAATATCACCATCTTGCATTTTTGCTACCGGCAGCCAAATAATAATATCGGTTTCTTGCATCCAGCCATGCTCTGAAAACGGTGGCGTTAATGAAGAAATTTTTTCGATATCAGTGAAAGTAAGTAAACAAGTACTCCCTAACACATTAAACGAGGTTGATTCGGTTGCTAGTAAGTTTAAAGTTGCATCAACATACCGCTGCATTTTTTGCTCACACCCAGCAACAAAAAAACCATACATTTGCGCGTTGATCATTCGACAAGGTGGTTTAGCAACCGGGTTAGATAAGAAGTGGCTGTAATTTGTTTGGTCCGTCATAGTCATTACTTATATTGTTGTTTAGTAATGACTATAGACCAGTTTTTTAATCGTTGGGGACAAGTTCTGAGTTGCAACACTCTTTTAATAGCTGTTCGGTAAATTGCTGATAGCCGAGCTGATTAAAATTCTCAGATAGCGGGTTCATAAACCCATGACCATAGTCGGCTATTTCACAGATCACCGTGGCTTTACTTTTTAATGTTGCAATCACAGGCTTTATATCAAAATGCTCTTCACTGTGAGGAAAAATAAATCGACAAGGAACGTTAGCCTCAAGCTCAAGATGATGTCTAACTTGTGACGGATAAAAGGCAATGATTTTTTTAATGAAAGAATTTTTTAATTCTGCTTGGGCACGCCACACAGCGGCAGCGCCTGCACTAAATGCAATAATCGTGGTTGGCTGACGAATCGTAGCCATTTTTAAATGCACAAGCTCAAAATAACTGTCATGGCCGCATTGAGCCATAAAATGTTGATATTGAAACTGCTCATTTATGGGAAGCTGAATTTCCCCCATGTAAGGGTCACAAAGACTCACTTTACCGCGAAGCTGCTGAGCAAGCAGCGATAAATGCGCTGTTTTACCGAATATATCTGATACCAAAAGGTAATTCATAAGCATACTTCTTATTGTTATTTTGTGCCTAATCACAATACGCCTGTTTCTGTTAAACATCCAGAGATTATTTTTGATGTTTAAAAAATAAACCTTGCGCTTAATTGATTCTTAAAGTATTCTGATTGTCTGGTTTTTAGAAACCACGCGGTTAACCCCTTACCTTGATCCAGTAATTCCCGCATATTCGTATAAATACTTGCAGCTTGTTCGCTAAATAACATTTTGATGAATTTTCAAATTATCACCAAACTGTCACAAACTTAGTCAACACTGTTAGCAAGACAACAAATGTCGGTCTGTATTTTTTAAATGCCTATTAAAGCTCTACAGACACAGACAAAAGAAAAAGTGAGTTTTATTATGTCATATAAATACAACGGATCTTTGATCCAGATCGCACATCCAGTGCAATCAATCTCGGTAAATAAACAGCGTGTAATTTTTAGTGACACGCAGGGCTTAAAAAATGCCATCTTCCAAAAGGCTAGTGATGCACGCCAATTTGTGAAGTGGTTAAAAGCTAACTAAACCCTACCGATAAACGCCAGCCAACACGCTGGCGTTTTAGTTTTCACCACCAGCCAGCATAAGCCTATATTCCTGCTACACTTATATTTTAGTTCCTAAATAGGTAGTAACTATGCGTAGTGTGTGGTCTATTTTACTATTACTTTTTTGCCTACCCGTTGCTGCAACCAAGCAACCGAAGTCCATTGAGTGGATCATGGTTGATTTTGCCCCCTACTACATCATGAATGACAAGTACGAAGGCAGCGGTCGTGATGAAAGTGTGATCAAATTACTAGAAAAAGCACTCCCTGAAGTGTCATTTAAACGCACTTTATTACCCGCCAGCCGAGCCGTACATGAACTATCAAACCCGCACAACAATTACTGTATGTTGTCGTTGTATCAAAACGAGCACCGTAAGCAGCATATTCAGTTTACGAAACACTCATCAACAGTCGGATTATCACCCTCCATTGCCATACGCAAAGAGTTAGCCGCAAAACTTGAGTTAGATGTCACAAAACCTGTGTCTTTAAAATCTTTATTAGACGATAAACACTTGGCATTAGGGGTATCAATGAGCCGCTCTTTTGGCGCCGATTTAGATAGCGTGATTAACGAAAGCCATGATTCAAATATCATCTCACGCCCTGGTAGAGACACCCTAGCAAGCTTGACTTATATGCTACAAAAAAAGCGTATTGATATATTACTTGGCTACCCAAGCGAGCATTACTATTTGGCGCACTCTATGGGCTTTGAAGATGAATTGACCCAACTGACACTCACCGAAGCACCCGCATTAAGTGTCGGTTACATAGGTTGTACAAACAACGAACAAGGTCAAGAAACAGCAAAGTTATTAGATGAAGCCCTTGAGATAATAGCTCATACAGATGCTTTTCATGATGTTTTAGTACGCTGGCTCCCCAATAATTTGCAACCCATTTTAGAAAAGAGATTAAAAGATAGAAACGAAAGTGCCGCTCATTGAGCGGCACTTTTAAATTGACCAATCCGATAATTAATCGTATTGGTCGTATTAACGATGCTTACTTACGCACACCTTCAATGAATAAACCAATATCAACATGAGTAGAAGCAGGGCCAAGGTTGTAGTCGATACCATAGTCAGCTAGTTTTAGGCTTGTTTCACCTTCAAAACCAACACGGTAACCACCCCAAGGATCTTTACCTTCACCAATTTTGTCAATTTCAAAAGTAATGGTTTTTGTTACACCATTTAAGGTAAATTCACCAGTTACATCTGCTTCGTCACCGTCTTCATCAAACTTGATTGAAGTACTTTTAAATGACGCAGTTGGGTATTTATCAACATTTAAGAAGTCTTTTCCGCGTAAGTGCTTGTCACGCTCAGCATGGTTTGAGTCGATGCTTTTAGTATCAATCGTTACATTGATTTTAGAAGCATTAGGCGCTTTATCGTCATAGCTAAAATCACCTGAGAAAGTATTAAAACGACCATGTAACCAGCTGTAACCTAAGTGCTTAATTTTAAAAGTTACAAATGCGTGCGCACCATCTGTATCAATAACGTAGTCAGCTGCATTTGCGTTAGCTGTTGAGAAAAGTGCAGCACTTAGTGCTGTGCCTAATAGTAATTTTTTCATGTTAATCATCCTTCAATGGTTTGATCATTCTAATTAAGGTTTTATCTTTATCGATAAAATGATGTTTTAGTGCCCCTAAAGCATGTAAAACAACCACAGCTATTAGCCCATACGCGGCATAAAAGTGAATTTTACCTGCAATATCTTCTTGGTTTGCGACCGACTCTGGTAGTGCCGGTACAGCAAATAAATTAAATACTTCAATTGCACGACCATCAGCCGTAGAGATTAAATAGCCTGATGTCACAATGACGATTAAAGCTAAATAAATTAGTTTATGGACTGAGTGTGCAACTCGATTCATTGCTTTTGAACTACCTGCAACAGGCTCAGGTTGGGTGCCTAATAAGCGCCAACTAAAACGAAACAACAATAATGCCGCTAAGGTAATGCCCACGCTTTTATGTAAGTCCAAAGAGCCTTTGTACCAAGCGTCGTAATAGGTTAGCTCAACCATATACACGCCTAAGCCAAACAAACCAAACACCCCAAGTGCCATTAACCAGTGCAATAAGATGGCCACCCAGCCATAACTTGCCTTTGAATTCTTTAACATACTCATTTCCCATGAGAATTACGAAACTAAGTACAGCTTAGCTTAGGATTTATATAATGAAAATAGCGTAAAACGAACAGCTTCTGTGCGTATATGCACATCTTAGGGGAAAGGGTAAAGTTGTAAGGGGAAAGGGGAAAGAGAAAAAGGTGCTAGGTGCTAGGTGCTAGGTGCTAGGTGCTAGGTGCTAGGTGCTAGGTGCTAGGTGCTAGCAGATTATGGAGAGCTTATTACCGTAACGTAAAAATGTATCTTCAGTAAAAAACGAATGTAGTTCCGCTAAGCTGGGCTGGTGGCTGAATTTGACCGATTAGATACTTTTTTGCGAATTAAATTTGCTACTGGCTTTTCAAAAAATTGATATGAAATAGCTGCTGCAATGACACTCAGCAGTAGAGATAGTAAGAGTTTTAGCTCAATTGAGGCATCTAATTGGTTCACTTTTGCGATTATTGGCATATGAAGCAAGTAAAGCGAGTACGATATTTTTCCGATAAAATCACCAAATCGATTAGCGAGCAATACATTATTGTCTGGCACGAGGAAAACAACACAAAAGAAAACAGAGCTCATTACAAGCAGAACTTCATAACTCAGCCACATTCTTACCTTATCAGCAGAATTTATGGGAGAAAATGCTGGGTACAGCAAAGGAATAAAACCAAGCGTTAATACAAACCAATGTTTTCGCAAGTAATATGGAATAGTTAATGAACGATAGTTCATACCCAACATAACCCCGACAAAAAAGAAGGGTAATGTCCTCAATACACTAAACAGACTGTATGGAACACCATTTATATCACCATAAATACGTGGATAATTTGTAAAGAACAACAATAGCATTACAGCTAAAATTGAAAGATAAATATACCCTGTTCTATTTTTCGACATTGCCCAAAAAAGTGTAAATATAAAATAAAAGTGTATTTCTGGCGGTATTGACCACAGAACACTTTCGCCATAAATAAACAGTAAATGGGCTATTAAGGTCTCGGTATCAGGAATGTTATAAAGAACTGAACTACCCTTATTCGATAACAAGTAAGAAGCAAGAACAACCACTAAATACAGAGGAATAACTCTAGCAAAGCGAGCAGAAAAATAGTGGACAATATTATCTTTGTTAAAGCCTTTTTCTATATATAGATAAGACATCAAAAAGCCACTAAGAAGAAAGAAAAGCATCACCCCATATGCCCCTGAGCCCCCTCCTAACACGCCACCAAGCCAATTAGTTATGTCGCTAAAATGAGTGAAGAAGACAATGAGCGTAGCTAAAGCTCGCAGTGAGTTCAGTTTTCTAATTTCCAAAATACGTCCTTGGATGAATGTCAGGGCTTATTTCAACAAGCCCTTGCCAGCGTTTAATCGAGCTTTGAATATCTCGTGAAATTGAATAGCTATAAGATTTAACTCAGCCGATTTCAAAAGAAGTCACACCAAAAATACGATTTAATGGCAAGCTCGGACATTCGCCGGTATACATTCTGGCGGTTTCGAACGACACCTGCATGTTGTACTTCTGTGCTAAAGCAACAGCAGCTTGGTTGATTTCTGGCGTATCAAGGAAAATAACGTCGGATGCACTCGCATTAGATTTTAAAGCAAGGAACAAAGGTTCGGCCAATTCTGGTGAGTCGGCAAATAAAGGGCCTATTTTAAAGCCATTCTGACATTTGCGAATTACCCCGTATCCAGCCAATTTCCCATTGTGCATTACGCCCAAAGCCTCGCTCTGGGGCTGGCTTAACCATACTTTAGTAAAGTTTGCTCTATTCGCAGGGAAAAAAGCCTGTTCGTATGCGTCAATAATTTCGAATGGCACAGTATTAAGATCAACAATGTCTGCATTTTGCGGTGAACTACCACCACCGACTCCTGCAAAACGAATATTGCGATAAGCCAGGTTAAAACCAGACTTTTTGTAGTTTTCTTGCTGTTCTACCACACCATCAAGGCCAATATTCAACCCTTTAAGGCGCTTTAACGCAGCATTCCAAATTTGCATTCCGTAACCTTTGCCGCGGTAATCAGGTTTAACAATGTAAAAGCCGATAAAGCCAAATGCATCGTGGTAATTAATGGCTGAAATTGTAGCAATAGGCTCATCTTCAAGAAAACCAACAAGAAATCCTTCAGGATCAGCAGCAAAATAACAATCTGCATCATTAAGGCCTGGATTCCAGCCTTCTGCTGCAGCCCAATCAATCATGAGCTCGACTTCCCTCTTGGTCATGGTTTTGATTGTAAAGTGTTTACTCTGCATCTGATTTCCTTAAAATTTCCGTTTGCTAATCAGTGAATTAAATAATACTAAAATCGCACTATCTAAGTAGATTGATTCAAATCTGAATCGCAAATTATGCGCATTCACAATTAATAATAGGCTCTAGCTTATTATGGTTATAAATATACAAACCAAAAGTATCGAACATATCTCTACTAAATTCCGAGGAAATATCCTCGTAATTTTCTAGACCTTGATAGCTGTATAAAATAGCAACCTTGCCTTCGAAACCAAGAGGGACAGGCTTTCCTTTACCGACAACATTTGCGTTATCGCCATTGATACCATCCCACCCATATTTTTCTGGGTCAAAAATTAATTGCACAGAACCACAATTTAAACATTCAAGGTATATCGGAGGTAGAATGTTGACATTTTCTCGTTTGCGAAAGAAACCCTTAACTTCAACTTCTTTGTGACCTAAAACAGAATAAGCATCGTGCCCGCATTTACAATGAACAGCTTTGCTCACAAATAGCTCATCAAGTTGAAGTTGTGGTAGATCTAAACTCTTTAATACGAAATTCGAAAAACAATTTGGTGAGTGAGCTTTCAATTCTTCTAGTGTATTCATTTTCTCCCCTAGGAGCTAATGCCCTTAAAATATTCAAATCAAGCATTTTAGGTACTTTTTATCTTGTTTATTGAAATCTATTTTTTATTAGTTCACTACTTAGTCTTTTTAATGATTTCTTGCACTACTCGGTGTTTAGTATTTTCAATAAACACCTGAGTAGGTAGTTAGCAATTATATTTTACTTGCTGTTATTTCAATCCTGTACACTTCAACACCCTCAGTACCAACCTCAATCGTTGCAGGTTCATTAAGGTTTACCATTAACTTAGGTTCTTGAAATTTATTGTAAGAGCCATTTTCAAATTTATAGAGTGCTGATGTTAGTGTCACAGTTTGGTCGTCCAATGTAGGGGTTACATCAAATTTAAGAATATCATCTGCAGTCACTGTTTGATTTTTGTCTTCTTCAGTTTTAACAACGTACGTTTTTACAAGTTGATTATTCAAATAAAGGTTAAGGTCTAATTGCAAATTTTCTGCAGCTGAGGCACCAAATGCAGCGAGAGATAACAGTACCATTCCTAACTTTTTCATTATATTTTCCTTAATAGTAGGCTTACCCCAAAATGGGGAAAGCCTACTTATCAGGTACTGAGACTTGGTGCAATTGTTTAACACTCTGTAAGTTAAGTGTTTTTATTCGCATATGAAGCAAACTTTCGTTACGAGCTACTTCTTGACTGGTGATGACTCAAAGATCTCGTAATGTCGCTCAACACAAGTTGTTACTTTACCCCATAAAGAGTTTTTAACTCTTTGCTGATGATATTCAAATGCCGATTTATCTATAAACTCTTCGTATACATCAAAGCGAAGTGGGTTTTCTGTATGTTCAGTAACACTGAAAGTAATGCAACCAGGCTCTTCTAGGGTAAGACGCCTATGAGTCACCAACTCAGATTTAACGTTCTCTAAGTCAGACTCAGGAACTAAAATAAACCCTTTCAACGTTACTTTTGACATAAATATCCTTTTAGAACGAGTCGGAACATAACGACAAGAACTGGGTAGTCGAAAATTGCAGGCGCCCTGATATATTTATCAGGCCTTCAACTAGTAATGACGCAGTTTTAATAATTGATCTACTGCCTTTAAAACTTACCGCTTAAAGCTTAAAACTTCCAGCTATTCGCTTTCTTCCACCAAACCAACATAAATCTGGCTATTGGCATCTACCTGAAAGCAGCTGATCAGGTTTTCTTTCACAAGCTCTAACATGGCGATAAAGCTAACGACAACACCACTTCTGCCCTCTTCCACCGTAAAAAGGGTACTAAAAGGCAACTGTGATTGCGCTTCTGAGAGTTTATCTAAGATTAAGCTCATGCGTTCACGGGTCGATAAGGCTTCTGCGGTAATATGATGGTGTTCAAATGTTTTAGCTCGAGCCATAACGTCGCTTAGCGCAACTAACAAGTCTTTCATGTCAACGTCAGGTAACAGTACCTCACGCTCACTCAATTCTGGCACCAGCGCTTCAGCAACAAAGATATCGCGGCCTTCGCGAGGGATCTCATCAAGATTTTCTGCGGCTTTTTTAAATTGTTCGTATTCTTGTAAACGTCTTACAAGCTCAGCTCGAGGGTCTTCTTCCTCTTCAAGCTCTTCATGTTTTGGTAGTAATAATCGTGATTTAATTTGTGCTAATAACGCCGCCATCACAAGGTATTCACCAGCCAGTTCAAGCTGAAACTCGCTCATCATTTCAACATAACTAACGTATTGCTCTGTAATACTAAAAATAGAGAGTTCTAGTACATCGAGTTTATGTTTTTTGATTAAATACAGAAGTAAATCGAGAGGACCTTCAAAGGTTTCTAAAATGATCTCTAGCGCATCGGGTGGAATATATAAATCTTCAGGTTTATCGACCACCGCTTTGCCATGCAAAAAAGCCAGTGGCAGCTTTTGCTGTACTGGCTCTTGTAAATTATCTGGCGCGTCAAGCTCTGGGCTAGTCAATGAAGTCTCTACTCAAATGGTTTAGTATCACCACAACCCACACGTAAGATTTCGATATCATCATCCGACAAGTCAATTACTGTGGTTGCCTGTTCAGGAAGATAACCACCATGAATAATTAAATCAACTTGCTTTTCAATGCGATCGCGAATTTCATCAGGATCAGCCTCGGTATATTGCTCACCCGGTAAAATTAAAGAGCACGACATTAACGGCTCACCTAGTTCAGCCAATAAAGCACAGGTGATTGGGTGTTCGATAACACGAATACCAATGGTTTTTTTCTTTTCGTTTAATAAACGCTTTGGTACTTCTTTAGTGCCTTTAAAGATGAAAGTATAAGGCCCAGGGGTGTTATTTTTTATTAATCTGAATAGCTGGTTATCGACGCGAGCATAGGTAGATAGCTCTGATAAGTCACGACAGACCAAAGTAAAGTTATGGTGTTTTTCAATACCACGAATACGTTCGATGCGCTCTTTTGCTTGCTTATTACCAATGTTACAGCCAAGTGCATAACCCGAATCGGTTGGGTATACGATAACACCGCCCTGCTTGATAATATCAACCGCTTGGCTGATTAAGCGTGGTTGCGGATTATCTGGATGAATATGAAAAAACTGACTCATTACACGCTCCTATTGCCCTTCCCATGCTTGCCAAACCCCTTGGCAATCTTTTGGTAAGTATAAATTTTTACCTAACTCCAACCAACTGGTCGGAAAATGAAAATCTGACCCTTGTGACGCAAATAAGCCATATTCACGACTCAGTTCACCTAAAAACTGGCGCTCACTGGGTGCTTGCTGTGGTTGTGCAACTTCCATCGCATCGCCACCTGCGTCTTTAAATTCAATAATTAACTTACGTAGCCATTTGTTAGACATTTGATAACGCCCAGGATGAGCAAGAACGGCAACCCCACCGGCCTGGTGAATGGCAGCAATTGCGGTTTGCATATCACACCAACTACTTGGTACATAGCCTGTTTTTCCTCGCCCTAAGTACTTTTTAAATACCCCAGGAAAGTTTTTAGCAACACCACGCTCAATCAGCGCTCGGGCAAAATGCGCCCGTGTGATCTGTGCGTTTTCAGCAAATGTTTTTGCTTGCTCGTAAATGCCTTCAAAACCATTTTTCGCAAGGCGACGACCGATCTCTAAAGCACGCTCTTCACGCTTGGCTTGTTGCGCCTGTAACAATGACAACAGCGCGTCATTTTCATCATCAACATTTAAACCAACAATATGAATTTCAAAGCTTTCCCATTTTGTTGATACTTCAACGCCAGCAATTAATTTAAGCGGTAAATTATCATCTGCAATGACTTGGCGAGCTGGTTTTATCGCACTTAACGTGTCGTGATCGGTAATTGCAAACACATCTATGTTTTTCTCAACCGCGCGGTGTAACAATTGCTCGACTGATAGCTGACCATCTGAGTATGTGGTGTGGCTATGTAAATCGTATTTTATCAATGGGAAAGACTGCTTTACGTAAGTTCTTGAATCAATGATGTGAGTATAACAAAAATTTAGTGCCAGGGCGTGATTATCTTTTTAGGTTAGACATATATACCCACATAAATGGGCAATTGCGATGGGTAAATGCCGAACACGTATTAATATGTAAATTAATGCTTGACAGTATCGGCTTAGGTACGCTTTACTGTATGCACTTTCAGACACGCTAAATAAGAAATAACAATGAACAAAACAATTCAAATCACAATTTGGTGGTGGCACTCGTAACTAGCGGGTGACGAATTGTCGTGTCTAACGATTTCAAAACCCGCTCATGTAGCGGGTTTTTTTATATCTAAATTTTAAGGTTTTATAATGAATTACATAGCAACTCTTACACATCATTGGTGGTGGCGCCTGGCTTAGCGGGACGGTAAGGGTCTATCTAATTTATAGGCATCTTTATACGAACCCCGCCAAGCATAGCTTCGCGGGGTTTTGTTTTTTAAAGAGTTTTTGGGAATGAGGGAGAATGAGGTTTGATTTTTAGTCATATAACAACGACACCGGGTGAAGTAACCAGTATCACTCAAGTGCGCGACTACATCAGTAGCCCACTTGCGTTATACAGTTTACTCGATAAACCTAATTCACTATTGTTAGAGTCTGCTGAAATTGATTCTAAAGACAGTGTAAAAAGTCTAATTTTGGTTGACTCAGCGCTACGTATTGTTTGCCAAGGCAAACAGGTCACACTCACTGCACAGTCAAATAACGGCAAACAATTACTGCCTTATTTACAAACTCATGTGCAAAACTGCTCTGCTGAGCTTGTAGAAGACACATTAACGTTAACCTACAACGAGGTAGCAAGCGACATTGATGAAGCCAGTAAATTAGTAGCAGATAACGCTTTTAGTGCGCTACGTAGCTGTATTAATAGTATTAAAAGCACCACAGATAACCCATTTTCCGTGTTCTTAGGCGGTGTATTTGCCTACGATATGGTTGCTAATTTCGAAACTCTTTCTGATGTGCCTGACGGCGAAAACAGCTGCCCAGATTATGTTTTCTACCTAGCCGAAACGTTAGTTGTCATCGACCATCAAGCAAAAACAACCGAGCTAATTGGCAATGTATTTAACGGCCCAGAAGTTCATGCTAATTGCTTTGAGGTTGGTCAACAGTTAGAGCGTTTAAATGCCGTATGTGACAATGCACAAAGCTACCAAGGGCAAAAGCAAACCGGCTCAAACCCAATTTCTGTTGATGTTAGCGACGAGCAATACTGCGAACATGTGATCAAGTTAAAAAACAACATCGTTGATGGCGATATTTTCCAAGTTGTTCCATCACGTACTTTTTCTCTCGCCTGCCCTGACTCACTTCATGCTTACAGCCAACTAAAACAACAAAACCCAAGCCCATATATGTTTTACATGCGCGATGAAGAATTTGTGTTATTTGGCGCATCACCCGAGTCAGCCCTCAAATATTGCGCAGAGAGTAAACAAGTTGAGGTATACCCAATTGCTGGTACTCGCCCTCGTGGCAAGTTTGCTAACGGGCAAATTAATCCAGACCTAGACAGCCGCATTGAGCTTGAACTTCGCAACGACCAAAAAGAACGTGCCGAGCACCTTATGTTAGTTGATTTAGCACGAAATGATGTAGCCCGTATTAGCGTACCAGGCACTCGTCACGCTAAAGAGTTATTAAAAGTAGACCGCTACTCACAAGTGATGCATTTAGTTTCACGCGTGGTGGGTACTTTAAAACCTGAACTCGATGCGCTACATGCTTACCAAGCTTGTATGAACATGGGCACCTTAGTGGGTGCACCAAAAGTACGCGCTGCTGAGTTAGTTCGTCAAACCGAAAAGAAACGCCGCGGCAGCTATGGAGGTGCAGTGGGTTATTTAACGGGCGATGGCGCCATGGATAGCTGTATTGTTATTCGCTCTGCCTTTGTTAAAAACGGCACGGCCTACGTGCAAGCAGGTGCAGGTGTGGTGTTTGATTCAGATCCACAATCTGAAGCCAATGAAACCCGTGCTAAAGCACAAGCTGTGATCACTGCGATTCAATCGACTTACGAGGCACAATAATGACGACAACATCAGCCTATAAAATCTACTTCTTAGATAACTTTGATTCATTTAGTTATAACTTAGTCGATGAACTTTCTATGTTAGGGTGCCAGTTAGTGGTATACCGTAATAACATCAGTGCACAAAGCATCTTTGACAAAATGTGCCAAGAAACCGTACCTGTGTTATTAGTACTTTCACCCGGCCCCGGCGCACCATCGGATGCGGGTTGTTTAATGGAACTCATTGAACTGTGTAAAGGCCGCTTCCCGATGCTGGGCATCTGTTTAGGCCAGCAAGCACTAACACAAAGCTACGGTGGGGTTATTGGTCATGCAGGTGAAACTGTGCATGGCAAGTCATCAATTATTACGTTGACTGAGCACCCAGTATTTGCAGGAATGGGCGATAAAATGCCAGTTGCTCGTTATCATTCATTAATGGCAACCAAAGTCCCTGATGACGTTGAAGTAATTGCTTGTTATGAGAATATTCCGATGGCAATTTACCATCAACAAGATAATGCCCTTGGCTATCAGTTTCATCCTGAGTCAATTTTAACGCCAAATGGCGCATTGCTATTACAGCAAAGCATTGAATTTTTAACCGCACGCGTGCAGTAGAGGAATAACATGGAAGCAACAACTCAAACCCAGTTAAACCAATTATTAGCAAAGCAAGATTTATCGTTTTCGCAAGCAACTGCATTGTTTGACGCCATCATGAATGGCAAGCTTAATGATATTGAATTAACTGCTGCACTTATCGCCCTAAAACTAAAAGGCGAAACAAGTGATGAAATCGCTGGTGCTGCGGCATCAATGCGCGCCAATGCAGTGCCATTTAAAACCAGCAAAACCTTGCTTGCCGATAGCTGTGGTACCGGTGGTGATGGCTCAAACACCATTAATATTAGTACCACGGCTGCCATTGTTGCCGCCGCTGCGGGTATCAACATGGTCAAACATGGTAATCGCAGTGTGTCGAGTAATTCTGGCTCTGCGGATTTACTAAAAGCTTTGGGTATCAATATTGATATGAGCCCTGAGCAAGCTGCTCATTGTTTAGAAAATACCGGCTTTACATTTTTATTTGCGCCGCATTATCACAGTGGCGTACGCCATGCGATGGGCGTACGTACGGCCCTTAAAAGCCGCACGATTTTTAATATCTTAGGGCCACTGGCCAACCCCGCAGCCCCTGAGGTGCAATTGCTTGGTGTTTATGACGCTTCGCTGTGTTTACCAATGGCCGAAACCTTAAAAACCCTTGGCACAAAACGCGCTATGGTGGTTCACGGTGCAGGCACTGACGAAATTGCCTTACACGGGACAACCAAAGTGGTTGAGCTTAATAACGGTGAGCTGAGCGAATACACACTAACAGCAAGCGATTTTGGTCTTGCAAACTATTCACTTGAACAACTAGCAGGCCAAGGCCCAGAATATAACGCAAAAGCCAGCTTAGCGATTTTACAAGGTCAAGGTGAAATGGCGCATAACGCAGCCATTATAGCCAACGTTGCCGCCCTTCTTTATTTAACCGATAAAGCAAGTGATTTAAAAGCAGCCGCAGATCAAGTAAGCGAACTATTAGCATCAGGCAAAGCGATGGACACATTGAACGCAATTATTGAGGTAAGTCATGGCTAACGTGTTAGACAAAATTGTTGCCGACAAACGCATTGAATTAGAACAAAGAAAAGTACAGCGCCCGCTTGAATCTTTCATTAGCGAGGTTGTGCCAACCAAACGAGACTTTGAAGGCGCATTAGCAGCAACCGGCACGCAGTTTATTTTAGAATGTAAAAAAGCCTCACCATCAAAGGGGCTTATTCGCGAACCATTCAATTTAGACGAAATTACATCGGTTTATAAAAAGTACGCAACCTGTATGAGCGTACTAACAGATGAAAAATATTTCCAAGGCAGTTATCAGTACCTTGAGTATGTGCGCAGCCAAGTTGAACAGCCGCTAATTTGTAAAGACTTCTTTATTGATGAGTACCAAGTTTATTTAGCACGCTTATCGGGTGGTGATGCCATTTTATTAATGCTCTCTGTCCTTGATGACGAACAATATTTAGCGCTTCACAAAGTGGCTGACTCTTTAAACATGTCGGTACTCACTGAAGTTAGTAATGAGCAAGAAGTAAGCCGTGCTCTTTCACTTAATGCCAGCCTTATCGGTATTAATAACCGCGACCTTCGTGACTTAAGTACTGATCTTGCAACAACTGAGCGCTTACGTCAGCTTATCCCAAATGACAAAGTGGTGATTTCAGAGTCTGGCATTTATACCCATAAAGATGTAAAACGCCTTGCGCCATTGTGTGATGGCTTTTTAATTGGCAGCTCACTGATGGCCGAGCGCGACTTAGAAGCCGCATGTCGTAAAGTGATTTTAGGTGAGAACAAAGTGTGCGGTTTAACCCGTTCACAAGATGCGATGGCAGCCTACGCCAGTGGTGCTGTGTATGGTGGCTTAATTTTTTATCCTAAGTCACCGCGCTATGTCGATATCGACTGTGCCAAACAAGTTACGCAAAGTGCCCCGCTCGCGTATGTGGGTGTGTTTGTCAATGCACCGCTTGAACAAGTGGTCGATTATGCACAAAGCTTAAAATTAGCTGCAGTGCAATTACATGGCGATGAGAATAGCGAATATATTCAAAGTCTCAGAAAGCAATTACCACTTGGCTGTGAAATTTGGAAAGCCCAAGCCGTTAAAGGTGAATTACCTAAACCGCTTGAAGGGGTTGATCGCCATTTATACGATACTTACAGCAAAAGCCAAAAAGGCGGCACAGGCGAAGCATTTGATTGGTCAGTGCTAGAGACGGCAACCGTGCCGTTTATGTTAGCCGGTGGTTTAAACCCAGAAAATATTCATGCAGCGCTTTATCGCGGTGCCAATGGCCTTGACCTAAATTCTGGCGTTGAAGCGTCAGCGGGTAAAAAGTGCCAAACAAAATTACAAAATGCGTTTTCGCATATCAGAAATTATTGAGGTTAGAATGCAAAATCCAGCTTATTTCGGTGAATTCGGTGGTATGTTTGTACCACAGCTGCTTGTGCCAGCTCTCAAGCAACTAGAAGCAGAATTTAATAAATCACAAAACGATCCAGCTTTTCAGGCTGAGTTTGAAAAACTATTAAATGAATACGCAGGTCGCCCTACACCATTAACACTGACACGTAACTTAGTTAAAAATCCTAAGGTAAAACTGTATTTAAAGCGTGAAGATTTACTGCACGGTGGTGCGCACAAAACCAATCAAGTACTTGGTCAAGCACTCCTTACCAAACGCATGGGTAAAAAAGAAGTGATTGCAGAAACAGGTGCCGGCCAACACGGTGTTGCAACGGCCCTTGCCTGTGCCCTACTTGGCTTAAAATGCCGCGTTTACATGGGTGCAAAAGACGTTGAACGTCAGCAACCAAATGTATTTCGTATGAAACTAATGGGCGCAGAGGTTATTCCTGTCACAGCAGGCTCTGGTACCTTAAAGGATGCAGTAAACGAAGCACTACGCGATTGGTCAGCTAATTACAAAGATGCTCACTATTTACTAGGCACTGCAGCAGGCCCTCACCCATTCCCAACCATGGTACGTGAGTTCCAAAAAATGATTGGTGAAGAAGCAAAACAACAAGTGCTTAAAGCAGAAGGTCGCTTACCTGATGCGGTGCTTGCTTGTGTGGGTGGTGGCTCAAACGCCATTGGTATGTTCACAGACTTCATTGATGAGCCAAGCGTAAAATTAATTGGTGTAGAGCCAGCTGGTAAAGGCTTAGATACCCACCAGCATGGTGCAACCTTATGTAAAGGCACAAAAGGCATTTTACACGGTACCTATACCTATATTATGCAAGATGATGATGGTCAAATTGAAGAGTCTTACTCTGTATCAGCAGGTCTTGATTACCCTGCTGTTGGTCCACAACATGCGCACTTACATGAAACTGGCCGTGCTGAGTACGTTGGAATTAGCGATACTGAAGCGCTTGAAGCATTCCAACTACTGGCTAAAAACGAAGGGATCATTCCAGCGCTTGAATCAAGCCATGCCCTCGCATATGCCCTTAAATATGCCGAGCAACAAACCGAAGACACTATTTTAGTGGTTAACCTAAGCGGCCGAGGCGATAAAGATTTGGCTCACGTACACAGTGTTTTATCTGAAGGAGGCGCACTATGAGCCAGACTAACCGTTACGGACAACTGTTCGCCACATTAAATGAAACCAACCAAGGTGCCTTTGTACCCTTTGTTACTATTGGCGACCCTAATAAAGCACTGAGTGTAGAAATCATCAAAAGCTTAATTGATGGCGGCGCTGATGCCCTTGAGCTAGGTATTCCTTTTTCTGATCCGATTGCAGATGGCCCGGTGATCCAAGCGGCCAACATTCGTGCACTTGATGAAAACATCAATACCCAAGATTGCTTTGATATCATTAAACAAGTGCGCCAGTACAATGCCGATATTCCAATTGGCCTGTTATTGTATTCAAACTTAGTGTTTAAACGTGGCATCGATAAGTTTTATCAAGATGCTAAAGAAGCAGGTGTCGATTCAATTTTAGTGGCTGACGTGCCGCTACATGAATCAAAGCTATTTCGCCAAACAGCGATGAAAAATGGTATTGACCCAATTTTTATTGCTACACCGAATGCTGATGATGACACTTTACGAGAGTGTGCGTCATATGGCCGTGGTTACACATACCTTCTTTCACGCGCAGGTGTGACAGGCACAGAAACCAAGGCACAAATGCCAGCAGATTCATTAGTTAAAAAACTAAAAGATTACCATGCTGCACCGGCATTATTAGGCTTTGGCGTATCAACGCCGGAAGATGTTAAATCAGCACTTGATTCAGGGGCCGCTGGTGCGATTTCAGGCTCTGCGGTTGTTAAAATCATCGAGGCAAACCTTGATGATCAAGCAGCAATGCTAACTGGTTTAAAAGAGTTTGTAGCCAGTATGAAAGTAGCTACAAAGTAAGTTTGTTTTATTACTTTAAAAAGGGCCATAAAGGCCCTTTTTTGTGTCTAACTATTTATGATTAATGATGGCGGTGAATACCCTCTTTAATCTCTTCGATAAACTTACGATTAAAAGCCTCAAGGTCGGCTGGGCTTCGGCTTGTAACTATGCCCTCATCTACACAAACCTCTTGATCAACCCAATTAGCCCCTGCATTGATCAAATCCGTTTTGATACTTGGATATGACGTTACTTTGCGATCGCGTAGTTTGTTAATTTCGGCTAATAGCCATGGGCCGTGGCAAATCGCAGCGATGGGTTTATTTTTACCGGCACTGAAAAAACCATCAACAAAGGCTTTTGCTTCACTATTTTGACGTAACGTATCTGGGTTGAATAAGCCACCAGGCAGAAGTAACGCATCATACTCTGCAGAGTCTGCTTCGTTTACTACACGGTCAACACTGACTCGCTCACCCCATTGGTTTTCATCCCATGCGGTAATATCGCCGCGCTCAAGTGACACAACTTCAACAAGTGCACCAGCTTCTAATAATGCGCTTCGTGGTGACAAAAGCTCGCTTTGCTCAAAACCATTGGTTGCAAGAATGGCAATCTTTTTACCATTAAGTTGGCTGTTTAAATTTGACATGTTATCTCCTTATTTAGGTAAACCTAAACAATTAACAGCAGACAACATGCCAAACTTAATAGATTGAAAGTATTGAATAAATTTTCAGGTATTCTATTTATGCTCTGTAAATACTACAACCGCTTTGCAAATCCTGCTTACAAACCGTCTTTGAGTGCTTTAGCAGGTTTAAAAACTGGCTTGTTAGCACCTTCTATTTCAATTTCTTCACCGGTTTGTGGGTTGCGCCCTTTGCGTGCAGGATAATAACTTAAGGCAAACGTACCAAAGCCATTAATTTGCACTTGGTCGCCCTCAGAAAGAGACTTTTCGATAGCATTTAACATGCTGGTTAAGGCAGCTTGTGTGTCTTTTTTTGTTAATTCACTGTGGGCAGCCATTTGCGATACTAACGCGGCTTTATTCATAAAAAGTGCTCCAAAATACGCCGCTTAATCATCTGAGGTTAAGCGGAAAAAGATAAGGTAAAACAACCTAAGCGCAGGTTTAGGCCAGATTGGCTCGGGAGGCTAAGCTTTCAGGGCTGCTAAGTCAACCTTGTATCTTGCGCGATAACTTGATACAACCCAGTATCTTTTTAAATTAGAGCATTTATAAATTTATGCATGCGATTATTGAATACATTCCGCTGATCCTGTTTTTTGCGGTTTTCAAGCTAGTTGATATTTATTGGGCAACAGCCTTGCTGATGCTGACCACCTTAATTCAAGTTGCTTACTGTTATTTTAAAGATGGTAAAGTGCCAACCCGTCACTGGGTGTTTTTTGCTATAGCGGTGGTGTTAGGTACCCTCACCTTAGTGTTCCACGACGAGCAGTTTGTGAAATGGAAAGCCACCATTGTGTATGCCATTTTCAGTGTTAGTTTGTTAGTAAGCCGCTATGTACTTGGCAAAAACCTAGTGAAAAAAGCACTTAGCTCGATTTTAGAAAATGCCTCTGAGAGTAAACAAGAAATCAACGTACCTGAAGCGCTCTGGAATAAGCTTAACCTATTTTGGGTTGCGGTGACTGCAGGTATCTCAGCGCTGAATATCTACATTGCCTATAACTTCTCGCTCGATTTTTGGGTTAACTTTAAAGTGTTTGGCTTAATGGGCATTACCTTTGTTTGCGTGTTAGCAACGATCATCACCCTATTCAAATACTTACCTGAAGATGACGAAGAGAAAGATCCAAAGCAATCTTAATGTCATAAATCTGTCGTCTTAGCTTGTTAGCGTAAACAAAAAACACGCTGAGACGACATTGAACGCTAACCAATACCGCTGGCTTGAATTTACCCTCATATTTGTTTCTCTGCCGCTATTAGGCTTTTTTCTTCGTGCCTACCTTGCTAACTGGCTTATTCCTGCCCTTATTATTTTAATGACCGTGTGCGGCATGTTGCTTTTGTCTGACCCCCATTTTAAACGCTTTCGTTTAACTAGCCTTGGGCAATTTAGTGCAGTAAAACGCCGCTTATTTAGTTTCTTCTTTTTAGGGGCGCTATTTTCTGGAATGTTTTACGGCATCATGAATCAAGAAAACTGGTTTTCACTGCCACGAAACTCATTTAACGATTGGCTAATGTTGTTATTGCTCTACCCTATCTTATCGGTGATGCCACAAGAGCTTATTTTTAGAACCTACTTTTTCCATCGCTATAAACGCATTATGCCAAGTAAAACAGTGCGTATTATTGTCAGCGCATCAGTGTTTGCGTTGGCTCATATTGTCTATGCGAATGTATTGGCCGTATTGTTGGCATTTTTAGGTGGGCTGTTGTTTTCTTATACTTACGCGCAAAGCCGCTCAACCTTCGTGTGTGTGATTGAACACAGCTTATGGGGGCTTTGGATGTTTACCCTTGGCTTGGGTGATGTGCTCGATGCCGGAGCCTTTTAAAATAATAAAGGTAGGCATAAAAAAGCCGCGCAAAGTGCGCGGCTAAGTATTGAACTGGTTTTTAAAATCCGAAAATACTAAATGCAAAAAACTTAGTCGCCACCGTATTTACAAAGATTAGTAATAAAATGGCAGGGATAAACGTTGATAGCGAGAAGTTGACATACTTCTCTGTGAAGCTACCAATATAGCCTTCACAGCCCTGGCTTAGCTCTGCCGATAAGTTTGCTTTTTTCCAACGATACATAACGAATAAACACACCATTAAACCATTAAGCGGTAAAATTGTGTCGTAAAACACATCATAAACAATATCAAATAAGCTCTTATCTGCACCGCCATAGCTAACAAACTTTGTAAGCGAGTCAACCATACCAAATGACATGGTACACAGCACAGTTAATACACCTGTAGATAAAGTTAAGATTGCCAGAGCTTTTTTACGGCTGATACCTTTGCGGTCACTTAATGTTGCTGTTGGTACTTCTACAATTGATACAAGTGACGTAATTGCAGCAAAAAAGACAAGTAAAAAGAATACAAACGCAACAATTGATGCACCCACATAGCCAATATCAGCTTGTAATGCTAATAAAATTTTTGGTAGGTATACAAAAATCATCGATACTGACGAGTCAGATAAAGTACTTGGGTCGGTATCTGGGTTAAAACTGAAAATAGCTGGAAGCACCATTAGACCAGCAATAAACGCAACCAATGAATCAGTGACTGCAACCATTTTTGCACTACCAACAATGTCGTCTTTCTTAGAAATATAAGATGCATAGGTCATTAAGATACCCATACCCAGTGACAACGAGAAAAACGCTTGAGCTAATGCACCATTTAATACGCTGGCATCCATTTTTGAAAAGTCAGGCACAACATAGTACTTAACACCGGCCATTGCGTTATCAAGAGTTAGTACGTATACAACCAACGCGGTGAGTAGTACAAATAAAGCTGGCATCATAAACTTAGCCGCTTTTTCAATACCTTCTTTAACACCGCCCACTAAAATCAAGTTAACGATGATGGCAACCACGGCCATATAACCAAACACGGTATAGCTATTGATGAAGGTGCCAAAATTATCTGGCTGGGCCAAGGCATCTAGATTCCCCAATGCGGTTTGCGATAAATAACCGAAAATCCATACTGTGATCACCATATAAAAAACAGCAATCATAAATGGCGTTAATACGGCTAAAAAACCAGCAAAGTTCCATTTAGGATCATTGCCCGCTAAAAATTTGTATGAACCAAGTGGATCTTTTTGCGCTTTACGACCCATAGCCATTTCAGCCATCATCACTGGCAAACAGATAAAAATGACAAACAATGCATAGACTAAAAGGAAAGCACCACCGCCGTTTTTTGTAGCTGAAACCGGAAAACCTACTAAGTTTCCGATACCTACAGCAGAACCGGCTGCCGCTAAAATAAAACCGAGGCGGGAGCTAAAATGCTCGCGTTTTTCGCTCATTTAAAAACCTTATTATTATTTTCTCAACCCAGCGACTCTACCAGTGTTACACCGCGTATTTCAAGCTTTATAAGTTAAAGTTATATGGGTTTGTGTAAAGATTATTACGCGAATAATCTCTCGTCTATTGCTAAGAATATGCTACTATTTTTTAAAAATTACATTGAGAACTCACCATGCTGTATATGATTTATTCAACTGATGTTGAAAATAGTTTAGAAGCTCGCAAATCTGCACGCCCTGCTCACTTAGCACGCCTTCAAGAATTAGACGATCAAAACCGTTTATTTACGGCAGGCCCATTGCCAGCCATTGATAGTGAAGATCCGGCTGACGCTGGTTTTACTGGTTCATTAGTGGTTGCTGAGTTTGAGTCGTTAGAAGCAGCACGCGAATGGGCAGCAAACGACCCATATATTGCTGCGGGTGTTTACGACAACTCAGTCGTAAAACCATTTAAAAAAGTATTTGGTTAACCTCTGAACTTAACTGAATCAATAATTCAGTGTTTGTTCACGGCTTATTAACTAAGATTTGGCTATTGAATTACAGAATTTAACGTAATTACTTGAATTTTAGTTAATTGGTTAATTAAACTAAATGGGTCTGGTTTAGGAGTTCCCCGTCATGCGCATATTATTAGCCTTCAGTTTTAGTCTTTTATTTGCATTATCTAGCT
Organism: Pseudoalteromonas shioyasakiensis; assembly: GCF_019134595.1. Classification (NCBI taxonomy): domain Bacteria; kingdom Pseudomonadati; phylum Pseudomonadota; class Gammaproteobacteria; order Alteromonadales; family Pseudoalteromonadaceae; genus Pseudoalteromonas; species Pseudoalteromonas shioyasakiensis. The sequence goes on from NZ_CP077770.1 coordinate 2,319,670, forward strand.
TTCATGCTGATGCCAATAAGAAACAAGCCCAAGAAGTGACTAAAAAGCAGGCTGTGACGATCGCCAAAAAATCTGAAGACGGCCGAACCCTGAAAATCACAGAGCAAGATAAAGTATTTACCGTAAGAATTTTAAAAACGAACGGCCATGTGGTTGATGTCCATGTGAACAAAAAGACTGGCGAAGTGAAAAAGGATTAAGAATGCGAATTTTAGTTATTGAAGATGATTTACACTTAGCAGATAACCTTCGTAATGCGCTAGAAAAAGAGCGTTACAGCGTTGACCTTTGTCACGATGGTGAAGCTGGTTTATTCCATATTACCGAATACCCGTTAGATATGGCGGTAGTAGATTTAGGCTTACCAAAAGTTGATGGTATTGAATTAATTACCAAAGCACGTGCACAAGGTATTACCATTCCTATTTTGATTTTAACGGCACGTGACCGTTGGCAAGATAAAGTAGAAGGCTTAGATGCAGGTGCAGATGACTACCTGACTAAACCTTTCCACGTTGAAGAGCTAATTGCCCGCTGTAATGCGCTTATCCGCCGCAGCGCAGGTAAAGCAAACCCAGAAATGACAGCTGGCCCTATTAAAATTCATACTCGCTCACAGCAAGTATGGGTTAACGATAAAGAACTTAGCTTAACAGCATACGAATACAAAGTTTTAGAATACCTAATGGTAAACCCACAAAAGGTAATTTCTAAATCTGAACTAACAGAGCACATTTACGACCAAGACTTCGACCTTGATTCAAACGTAATCGAAGTTTTCGTATTGCGTTTACGTAAAAAGCTTGACCCTGATGGTACCCTTAACCCAGTAGAAACATTACGCGGCCGTGGTTATAGGCTTAAAAGTCAGTGGTAGCATCGCAAATACCGCTTAAAGTAAGGCAAGGATTTATCCTTGTCTTTGTTTTATTAGTCGCCCTACCAATTCTGTTTTTCTCAATTGGTAAGGCTTACTACGCCTCTTTGGTCGAAGCGACCGAAAAAACCCTCGAAGCTCACTTGTATTCATTAATCTCTGAAGTTGATTTCACTGAACGCGGCATCGTTATGCCAAGTACTATCTTAACGCCAGAGCTAAACCGACTAAATTCAGATACCTATGCAATGGTTTATCGCGGTGACTTGCCGGTTTGGTACTCTGAATCGGCGACCAATATCAACTTTATTCCTGATAACTTTGAAGCCCCTGCAGGCTCTGCGGATTTTCGCCGTGTTGAATACAACAATACTGTTTACTGGCAATTAACGCTTACTGTTATTTTAGAAAACATTGACCAATCAGAGCATGCACGTTTTATTCTATTAAAGCGTAATGATGCCCTACTGAGGCTGATGGATGGCTTTAAGCAAACACTCGTAAATTGGATGTATGTCATGGGTGTGGCCATTGCTGCGCTTATGGCGATTGGTTTTGTTTGGAGTGCAAGGCCACTGCAACGACTCGATAAAGAAATTAAAGCCATTGAGTCGGGTGATAACCAACAAATTAAAGGTCTTTACCCGGTTGAATTGCAAACCATTAAAGCCGATTTAAACTTATTGCTTGAATCGCAGCAGCGCCAAAAAGAGCGTTATCGCGCATCGTTAAGCGACCTTGCTCATGCATTAAAAACACCATTGGCAGTGCTTAAATCGAGCCCATTGGCCAATGATGCGGATGCACAAGAGCAGCTAGACCGAATTAATGTGATGATCGAGCACCAGTTAAAGCGCGCTGCAACAGGTGCGTCTGACACTTGGAAGAAACAAACTCATATCAAGCCTGTTATTGATTCGATCCTAAGCGCGATGAGCAAGGTTTATCGCGACAAAGATATTATTTTTACCTCAGAGGTTAGTGAAAAAGACTATTTCTTGGGTGATAAAACAGATTTGATGGAACTACTTGGTAATTTAATCGATAATGCCTGTAAAGCTTGCCGTTCACAGGTCGATATAAAGGTTAAGCAGAACAAAAAGTTAACGCTCAGTATAAGTGATGATGGCCCTGGTGTTCCTGAGCATAAGCGTGAATCATTACTAACTCGCGGTACCAGACTCGATACCTACGAAAGCGGCCACGGTGTCGGCATGGCTATCGTGTCGGATTTAGTCAACTCGTATAATGGCACATTAACCATTAAAGATGCAGAGAAACTAGCCGGTGCTGAGTTTATATTAGAGTTTAATTACCATGATAAAAAATAAAACATCAATTCTCGTTAAGTGCAGCTTTTTAGCTTTAATTGCAAGCACATCGCATGCTCAAGCAGAGCAAACGTGTGAGCTTGCGAGCAACAATACCGATGACACAAAACGCTATATTCAATGTCTTGATCAAGTTATCGCCGATATTCAGCGTGACCAAAAGATGTGGATTAATAAGCTCACTATGGATCTTGAGAAAATTAAAGAAGATACCGGTAACAGCCAATTGCTACCGATTTTTAATCGCAGTATCAAAAACCAGGAGCGTTATTTAGAAGACAGCTGTCGTTGGCGTTATTTACAAAAAATGCCAAATGGTACAAAAGCCGCTATTGCCTACAAGCAATGTGAAATTGAGATCCTGAAAAACCATGTGCAGGTTTTACAGCGACCTCTAAAGTGATAGCAACTCACACAGTTTGAGAAGTAAAAAGGCGCTTAAGCGCCTTTTTTAATCTTCAAGTTTTAGTTCTTCACCATTGCCAAGCAAGGTAGCAAGCCATCGCCCTTCTTGACTAGTTTCTAAGGCTATTTTAACTATCATGGTCAATGGAACTGACAACAACATGCCCACGGTCCCCATCAGCCAGCCCCAGAAAATCAAGGATAAAAACACCACCAGGGTCGATAAACCCAGCCCTTTCCCCATAAAACGCGGCTCGACGATATTACCCATCACTGTGTTTATAACTAAATAGCCACCAGCAATAAATCCTGCGACCAATGGGCCTTGGGTTATCAAAGCAAGTAACACAGGAGGTACAGCAGCGATGATAGAGCCAATATTAGGAATATAGTTAAGCATAAAGGCCACTACAGCCCAAAGTATAAAGTAATCAACATCAAGTGCCCAAAGCATAAAGCCGGCAAGCATACCTGTGCCTAAGCTAACCAGCGTTTTAATTGCTAGATATGAATTAATTGAATCTAAAAAGCGATCAACCTGCTGCATTTTCATTTCAGGATCGTCCAGTGCTAAATGCACTTTTTTGCTCAGCATAGGTCCTTCAAACAGCATGAACACCACGGTTAGGATGATTAAAAACAGGTTCGCCATCACGCCACCGAGGCCAGTGAGCATGTTGGTTGCAACATCGATCATTTTGCCCGGATCAAATAAAGAAATAATCTGCTCTTTATCAATCAGGATGTTATAACTTGCTGCAACATTAACCACCCAGACAAACTCTTCTTTTAGTTGAGCTTTGTACTCAGGCAGTTTTTCAGAAAAATCGGTCATCGATTGCCCAACCAACCCGGCAAGGCTTATCCCTACACCAACAATCATCAACATCACAAACACAACGGCAATCCCTTTAGGGATACCGTATTTAGCAAAGAAACGAATTAAGGGATTACAAATAATGGCAATAAAGGCTGCCAACACAAATGGGATAACAATCACACTTGCAGCTTTAATACCCGCTAAAACAACGACTAAAGCAGCAAATATCACTAAACTTTTATTTACACCAGTCAGGCTCGACAAAATAAAATCCTTGTTAGTTTTTTTATCAGTGTAAGTGAAATACGCCGCAAAAGAAATCACAAAGCAGCTGGCACAATTAATGCTCATTATACGTGCATAATTTGAACAATTTATGATACATATAAGTAAGCGTGCTTTAAAAGGAGCTTTATATGGCACATTTATCTGAACAAGAACTCACTTTCTTCAACCGTTTATTCGAGGCTGAACAAAATAATAGCGATCCAACCGACACAAAAATGTCTGTTAGGCTCAATTTGCCTGATAAATTAAACGGCTTACTTACCAATGCCAAACTAACACTACTTGCTGAAGTAGGGATTTACCAGTTGTGGTTTCCGCTTGAATTTACCAAGGACGAGAATGGCCAGCTGATCCCTGTACTTAGCGCACCAGAAGTAATAGATACCAAAGGTATTGAGCGCAGCTGGCGTACGCCTGATCTTGAAATACACACCGAACAATTTCAAATATTGTCTTTATCAAGCACAGGCGTATTACTCAAGCCAAAGCGTCAATCACCAGATCTTAATAAAGAGATACTGTTGGCATTTAATTTACCAAGTGAAGAACACGTAATCCTTAGCGTAAAGCCAATACGAACGACCAGCAAAGGAATTGCTGGAAAAATAGTAAAAGTGTGCCAAGGTGAAGATGCACTTCGTAAATACTTATTTGAGACCCATAAGCACCATCATGCAAAGCTGTACGAGCAAGGTAACTTTACTACTGAGCTTATCTAGTTGCAGCAGCTTAACAGCTTAGATAAGCTTGGCGTTTTGCAGCAAGTCACAACAAGGTATTTTATGAGTTACCCTATTGGAACCCCAGGTAAACCGTGGAACGAAGAAGATAAGAAAGCATGGTTTGAATTACAGTCGGTAAAGCGTAGCTATTTAGATGATGTTGTATCGCAACTAGACTCTTTATCAAGCGATTTCAATATTGAGCAATATGGCGCATTAAGTTACGACAGCGACAAATACCCACTTTACATTTTAAAGAGCAAGCAATGGCAAGCTGATAAACCTATTGTGCTGGTTACCGGTGGTGTTCATGGTTATGAAACAAGTGGCGTGCATGGTGCTTTAGCGTTTGCTAAGAGAAGTGCCAAAGACTACTTTGCTGATTTTAATATTTTAGTGGCTCCGTGTATCAGCCCATGGGGTTATGAAACGATTAACCGCTGGAATCCAAATGCCACGGATCCAAATCGCTCTTTCTATGCAGATAGCCCAGCTGAAGAGTCTGCAGCAATCATGCAGTATTTAGCCGACAACGCTATTGCACCTCATGTGCATATTGATCTGCATGAAACTACAGACACTGATAATAGTGAATTTCGCCCTGCTCTAGCAGCTCGTGATGCAACGACCCACGACAACTGGAATATCCCTGATGGCTTTTATCTTGTCGCTGATAGTGAGCGTCCGCATGATGCATTTCAAACAGCGATTATCAAATCAGTTGAGAAAGTAACCCACATCGCGCCAAGTGATGAGAATAACCAGTTGATTGGTGTACCACAAACTCAGTTTGGTGTGATTAATTATCAAGCGAAAAAGCTGGGGTTATGTATGGGCTTAACCGATGCAGAATATGTCACAACAACAGAGGTTTACCCTGATAGCCCACAGGCAAATGATGACATTTGTATTGATGCACAAGTAGCCTCAATTACCGGTGCATTGAACTATATTGTTAACAAATAGTTAGTTGCATTTTAAATTAGGGGTGGATTATTTATCCACCCCAAACCTAAATAACTAGATAAAATTTACACACAAATAAATTTAATGAAAAAGTTATGTTTTTTGAAATTTGTATACTAAATAACTAGACACATACATAGAATTGTATAAAATTCGCGCTCTTTTTAATTCAAAAGGGAAGCAAATTGGAATTTAAGAATCACTATGGCAGTGTCAGTATCATCACTGATGGTCCAATTATTATTGGACAATTTTCAGGTAATATTAACGCACGTTTAGTCAATGACTTTGCAGTCGATTTAAAAAAGCATATTTCTGCTTTAGCTGGAAAGCCGTGGGCATATATTAGTCATTCTAGCCAATTACTTGCTACCACCCCTGATGCGGAGCGTGGTTTCACGCATTTATTTCGTGCTCTGCAAGGCACTAACTGTATAGCCACCGCTTATATGTTCAGCTCGTCTATTGTGCTTAATCAGATGAAACGCATCATTGCACAAGCACAATCACCGATTCAAATAATGGACTGTTTATTTGATGATTTAGACAGCGCTAAGGCTTATGTGCTTAAGCAGCTCGAATTTGCAGAAATGGCTTGTTGAAAACAAGCCATTTTCGTTTCTGAAGCCGTGATTGAGGTTAATCTCGGTAAAACTTAGTTTCTTTAGTTATTGCGATATCAGCAGCTTCTAATGCTTGAATGTGAAAACTGATAGGCGTTACTTTTGACTTTAAATCGTAGCCATCTGCAACCACAGTGACAGGCACACGCTTCATCTGCCCAGCCTCAACTGTAATAGTCTCAGGCACCTGTAAGCTTGCTTCTTCAATACCACTGATACCGATTGAATAGCTCAAGCTATGCTGTGTTTTGTTGATAATTGATAAGGTATATGGGTTTTCTACTAAGCCTTCAAAATTAACACGATACAGGGCATTACGGTCACGAATGACAGATGCCTCAATAGGTGTACGCATTGCCATCCACACAACCATGCCAACGACAAACAGCGCCGTTAAACCACCATAACCAAGCAGTTTTAGTCTAAATGGATTGGTCGTTTTGCCTTCCATTTGTTTTTCTGAGGCGTACTTGATCAGGCCTTTTTGATAGTTGAATTTTTCCATAGTGCTATCGCACGCATCAATACATAAGCCACAGTTTATGCATTCATACTGCAGGCCATTACGAATATCGATACCGGCCGGACATACTTCAACACATAGGTTACAGTCTACGCAGTCACCTAAGCCTAACTCTTTAGGATCGGCTTTACGCTTACGCGCACCACGAGACTCCCCTCGCGCTTGATCGTAGGTAACAACTAACGTGTCTTTATCAAACATCACTGATTGAAAACGTGAATAAGGGCATGCGACAGTACACATTTTTTCACGTAAGAATCCCGCATTGCCATAGGTACAAAAAGCGAACAGAAATACCCAAAAGCTTACGATCCCAGACATTTCTAGAGTAAATAAGCTCATGTATAGAGACTTAGCAGGGATAAAATAAGCCATAAATGACATAGATGTAAGCAAAGAAATCACCAGCCAAGCTGCATGCTTAGTGATTTTCTTTTGCCATTTACTTACTGACCAATCAGCTTTATCAAGTTTAATACGCTGATTACGGTTACCTTCCACTTTATGTTCGACCCAAGTAAACATCAGCATCCAAATTGTTTGTGGGCAAGTGTAACCACACCAAACACGCCCTAACCAATTAGTGACGAAAAACAAAGCAAACGCCCCTGTCATAAATAACATGGCTAAGATCATAAAATCTTGTGGTAATAGCGTTAAGCCAAACAAAGTAAATTTTTGGCTGGCTACGTCGAGTAATACAGCTTGACGGCCATCATAGGGGATCCACGGAATGGCGATGAACGTCAGCATTAGCACCCAGCCTAAGTAACGGCGGATACGTTGGAAATACCCCTTTTGCTCACGAATATAAATTGGCCCTTCTTGGTTGTAGGGCTTGATGATTAAGTCTTGCTCTTTAATATCAAATTTCATTTTGCTACTTACTTTTGTGTCGGTAATAGCCTGAAAGAGCAACAATCAGGCCAACACAAATAAAAAATAAGCCATTGATATTAAATGATTAAATTTACATTTAAACGGTCAAAAGCACGATATATCACGAACACTCGCGATATATCACGAATTAGCGCTTTATCGCTAGCTTTTTCATTTTTGATCTCAGAGTACTTTCTGGCAGGCCCAGCAAGGTTGCGGCACCATTTTCACCTGATATTTGCCCGTTACAGCGCTTTAGCACCTCACAAATATGCTGCTTTTGTACTGCATCAAGAGAAACCACCTGCTCATTTGATTGCTCGTTACTCAAAGGTGCTGAAAGCTGCAGTACCGTTTGCTTAGACAAAATAGCTTCACGCTCAAGGATATTTTGTAGCTCACGAATATTGCCTGGCCAATCATAATTAGCCAGTTTGGTGAGTGTTGCTTTGCTTAGCCCTTTTAACTGTTTACCTAAGCGCTTATTCAGCTGCGTAATAATATTTGCTGCGAGTAGTGGAATATCTTCTTTTCGTTCACGAAGCGCAGGCACACGAATAGGAAACACATTTAAGCGATAATACAAGTCCATTCGAAAGCTGCCCTGCTCAACCATTTGCCACAAATTACGATTTGTTGCAGCTAACACTCGGATATCGACTTTTATGGTTTGGCTGCCCCCTACGCGCTCGAACTCTTGCTCTTGTAACACGCGCAGTAATTTACTTTGCGCCTCTAATGGCAGCTCTGCCACTTCATCTAAAAATAAAGTGCCTTTATCAGCCAGTTCAAAACGCCCTTTTCTGCGTTCATTAGCGCCGGTGAACGCTCCTTTCTCATGACCAAATAACTCTGACTCAATTAAGTTGGCTGAAAACGCCGCGCAGTTAACTTTTATGAAAGGTTGCTCAGCACGATTGCTCAAACGATGAAGGTTTCGTGCCACCAGCTCTTTACCCGTGCCGTTTTCACCTAAAATCAAAACAGTACTATTGGTTTGGCTTACCAAGGTAATTTGCTCGAGCATACTTTGAAATGAATGACTTTGCCCAACTAAACCAGAATCTTGCCAATCTTCATTTAACTCTGAAATAAGGTAAGCATTTTCAGCTTGAAGCTGCTCAGATAGGTGCTGAACTTGTGCTAAGGCATCACGCAACGCCGCTTCTGTTTGCTGCTGTTTTGATACATCGCGAAAAATCGCGACAGCCCCAATCAAAGCGCCGTTTTTGTAAACGGGTGTTGATGTATATTCAACAGCAAAATAACTTCCATCTTTACGCCAGAATACTTCATCGTTTACATGACGGTGTTTGCCATCGAACATAGTGCAATATATTTGGCATTCATCTGCGGGATATGGTGAGCCATCTTTACGAGTATGGTGATGATATTGGTGTATTTTTTTACCAAGGAGTTCGTCTGCTTTCCAGCCTGTCATGCGCTCCGCAGCAGGGTTTACAAAAACCGCATTACCCGATAAATCGAAGCCATAAATACCTTCACCAACGGCATTTAGCAGTAATGTGGGGTCGTTTAAAAATTCCTTGATCATAGCCACCACTCAATTCGCGAAATATCACGAGCAATTATGACAAGGTTGAACATGCTTAACAAGCAATTACAAAAAAAGCGGCTAGAAGCCGCTTTAAAATATCAAATAGTTTTACAGTGTTGGCACTAATATAATTTCACCCTGAGATACTTTCATATCTAATGGTAGTTTGCTCAACAGTGCAACTTTAGGATCATTCATATTTAGCTTATAGACAGGGTTAACCGCTAAAAAACCGTTAATCACTTGCATTGCTTGGTCATCTAATAAGTTTAAGCTGCCCTTAAAACCCGCAGTGTCGATTGTTGTATCAACCAGTTTAACATTACGTAAAAAGACCGCTTTTTTCTCGCTGTCATAAAATGGGCTACCTTCAATTTGAAGCCTTAAGCGTACTGGATACTTAAGCGCGAAAGCTTTGATGACAGCACTAGAATCGGCCCCTAAAACCACCACATCACGCTTATCTGGGCCAACATTGACACTCAGGTCGTTTACTGCAAAATCAACAGGTAAGCCCATCAGCTTAATCTGTTCACTTAGTTTTGGTAATTGATTAGCAAGGGCTGCTTCAATTTCAGAATTAGTAAACGAGTAAACAGACATCCCTTGATCTGTCGTTTTACATGCCCCTAAAAATAAACAGGTAAGTAGTAATAAAATTCTCATTGTTTTCCTCAAAAACACACGGAAAAAAACCGCTGTAAAAAGCGGTTTTATTCGTTAAATTGCAAATATTGCTTTAAGCCTTGCTAGTGTGTCAGCTGAAACTGAACCCTCACTGACTGCAAGTAATTGCTTTAAGTAGTAATAAACATCTGCATGTTCACCACGGTGTTTATCATCTAACATCGCAACTTGCTCTGTCATGCGTAACTGGCTATCAGCCGATTCTACGCCTGCCAGAATTTCGATACGAGTTAACAATTGCGCAGCGTTTAGCTTAGTTGTTAATGAAGCTTGGAACTGCGAAGGCAGTTCACTGTTGCTCTCAAGAGCTGCAAATAAAGCCGTTAACTTAGACTGCTCTGCTTGTTTGCTGATTTGCGCTGTTTTTGCGCTAATCGCTGCCTCTAACTGGGTCACGCGTGCCGATAATGCTTTTGAGTATTCAAGCTCTGCTAGCTTCACTGTTAAATCTTTAAGCTGTGCAAGATGCACCACGGTCTCAAGTGCAGACTCAAGCTCACTTAACTGCTCTGCGATAACTTCGTCATTTTGTTGCTGAACTTGCTTTTGCTGTTCAAACTCGGCACTGCGCTTAGCAAAGGTGTCGTCATTAACACGTCTGAATTGCTGCCATAAGGTGTTTTCAGCTTTCATTCCTGCAAAGCCAATAGTTTGCCAAGTTTGTTGAAGCACTTTTAGCTCTTGGCACGCAGAAGCTAAATCATCACTTTGCGATAACTGTGTTGCTTGCTCAACAAGTGCCGCTTTTTGCTCAGCGTTTGCTTTATGAAATGCAGCAAGTTGAGCTTGAACTTGTGATTGTGCAGCTTTGAATTGCGCTTGTAGTTCACGGTATGTTTTAGGATCGACATTACCTGCAGAGCGCCACGCTTTCGCGGTACGGTTGAACTTGCTTTCAAACTGCTTCCAATCAAACTCATCAGAAGAGCTATCAAGGTCTGTTAACTGCTGCATTTGCGAGATTAAATCAACGCGCTGTGCTTTAGCTTGCTCACGTTGTTGCTCTTGCTCTGCGAAATACTCCCGACACGGCGCAAACAGTAATTCAATTTGTTGATCGAATAACTCGCCTTGTTGCTTTTCTGCATCAGTATCTAAACGCCCTAACTCATTCCAACGACGACGGAACTGTTTAACTTGCTCTGCGCGTTGTTTGGGGTCAGTACACTCGGTTGCTACAAGTTCATTTACTTCAACAAGTAATGCATCACGTTTTGGTGCCGATGCGTATTTTTGCCAATCTTTAGCTTCTGCTAATTGTGCTTCTAAATCAGCTTTAAGGCTATTTAATGGCTGCTTGTAATAGTCTGTAAGTGTTGCGTATAGCTCTTCAAAACCTTTGAATACACCAAAGGCAACATTAAAGCGACCTTGGTCAATTAAACGTTTTACATCACGGGCTTTGCGCTTCGCTGTTTGCTGGTTTTTCTCAAACTTATTAGTCAGCGGTGCCATCGCTTGCTGCCAGCTGTTTACTGCTTCAGCTAAATTAGCTTTAAAGCGACCTTGTAAACGACTAGGAATACTTGCCAGCTTTTTACGTGCTAATTTTTGCTGTTGCTCAAACTGCTGTTTTAGCTCGTCAAACTCGCTTTCGTCTTCAGTTGTCGCAACGATATTTAATTGATCAAATGCCTCTTTAAACTCAGCAATAGCACTAACCAGTTGCGGTAACTGCTCAACTTGGTTAAATAAATTTGTTAAATGTTGCTTTACATCACGCACAGTTTTGTTATCAGCTAAGTCCGCCTCTGCTAACGTATCTTTTGCCTCTGCAACTTTTGCCTCGAGCCAATCTTGCTGAATTTGCTCTGGCGTTTCTAAGCCTAATTGCAATGCATTTTCAATTTCTTCGCCAATTGCTTCAAGGCTTGCCAGTGCCAATACCTGACGTTGTTGCTCAGCTAACGCTTGCTGGGCTGCTTCATGCTCTTTACTTAGAATTGCAATATGAGACTCAAGCTTTTGCGTAATCGCTGAATATTTTTTATCTAGTGTGCTTACTTGCTCATCGCTCAGCCATTTTAGCTCGATAGCTTGCCACTGCTGTAATAACTCAGCATGTTGCATCGACACTAACTGAAAGTCATTTTTATCACGAAGCGCATTAAGCTTTGCTAATACCACACGTGTATCAGCTTCTACTTTGGCAGGCATTTCTATCGCTAAGCGTTCATTGTCAAGATGAGTAGCCAGTTGAGTATGCGCTTCACCTTTTGCATGCTTTAATAGTGATTTAGCAAGTTGATGATTAATCACAAGCTCAACAAGTTGCAATTGCAGCTCTTCACGGCCTTCTTTAAACGCTTTATCAATTAGGCTTGGGTTAGCTAAACGCTTTAATAACTTAACGCGAACTTGAAGTTCTTTTTCTGCAAAGGCGAGTTTCTCAAGCGTTTTTACAGGTGCATAACGCTCAATAAACTCATTTTTGATATTTGCATCTAGTTGGCTGTCGGTATTTAAAACCGCTTGGTTAATATGCTGTTCTGCAACGTCTTTAAGTGCTTGGTCTTGCTTGTATGCTTGCCACCATAAAACAATATCGTTGACTTTGTTTAATGCTTTTTTGCGGATCTCAGCTGAGCTGTCTTCAAGGGCAATGCTATTTAAGATGCTAAGGTCACGCTCTGTATCAAGACGTTCAACCGCAGCCAAACGCACTTGGTTTTTAGGGTGCTTCCATTTTGGAGTAAACAGGTGTTTAAAGATCATTTTCACTAAACCTAGCTATTTCATTTTCTGATGCGAATTCTTTTTGCAATTGAGCTTTGCTCTTTTGCACCATTTCACCATTTGCGCCAATGGTAAACTGCTCATTGCTTTGCGAAACTTTAGCTTGATAAAGCATCACGAGTTGAACGGTTTGTTGTTTTTGTTCTTCAGACAAAGGAGTGCCGTCAGGCCACTTACCCGTTGAGGCACCATACTGAAGACGTTCAAATACTTCTGGGGTGATATTTTTAACGATGTGATCAATATTCATGTTACTTTTTCTTTTTTAAAACAACTAAATAGATGCGGCTTACAAGATACCACACAAAACCTACTGCCATTGCTGATGTATAGGCATACCACTCAAGAGACTTTGCTTCGGGGTGCATAAAGTAATAACAGAAAAAGCCCCCTAAAAATAAAATCAGTGCGAGGAAAGACTGATTCATAAACTTTTGTTGTCTACGAATACGCGTTTCATTTTGCATTTGCTGCAATTGCTCATTGCTTAGATCGGTGACTTGGCATTCACAATGCGGGCATTGCTTATGTTTGTCAGATATTGATTTTGCACACTGCGGGCAACTAATAATCGCCATATCTTTCTCCATACTACGCATAAAAAAGGCGCCTTTAGGCGCCCTTTATTGTACTTGTTTTATGAGTCGATGTCTTATTTGAATTTCATTCATTTGTGAAGATTCGAAAACCTGCACAACTAAATTCACTACAAAAACTCAAAAACCTGATTTATTGTTTCTGTTTCGCCTTTTCAGCTAGACGCTTTTCCCAGAAAGTCGCATTTTTAATGCCTAATTTAACGGGATCAAAAGTGATTTCGCCACCGGCTTTCTTTTGATCTTCGTAATCACGTAAGCAGTTAAGAGCAGGTTTTGCGACAAAGAAAATAGCCAAAATACCCACAATGTTGATCCACGCCATTAAGCCTACGCCAATATCACCAATATTCCAGATATAACCTGAGCTGTTTACCATACCGTAAGCCACCATAAACATGATGACAAGCTTAACAATAACCAGTGGAATATTGCCTTTGAAATAACGGTTTAAATAAGCAACGTTAGTTTCAGCAATATAGTAATAAGCAAGAATTGTGGTAAATGCGAAGAAGAATAAAGCAATACCAACGAATGCTTCACCAAAGCCACCAAATACGCTAAATAATGCCATTTGAGTAAAAGCAGCAGAGCCAACTTCAGTTGCAGCATCAACGTTTTGCACAATGAATTGACCTGCAGGTAATTCACCCACAATATTGTACTGTTTTGTGATTAAAATCATTAACGCGGTTGCTGTACAAACAAAAATTGTATCAACATAAACAGAGAAAGCTTGCACTAAGCCTTGTTGAGCTGGGTGATCAACTTCAGCTGCAGCAGCTGCATGCGGGCCCGTACCTTGGCCTGCTTCGTTTGAATAAATACCACGTTTAACACCCCAACCAATAGCAGCACCAAAGCCGGCTTGCGCTGTGAATGCATCAGATAAGATCATTGAGAAAATACCTGGCACTTTATCTAGGTTTAAGAACACCACGATTAAAGCTAGTACAATGTAGCCTAGCGCCATAAATGGCACCACTATTTGTGTGAAGTTTGCGATACGTTTAATGCCGCCAAAGATGATAAATGCTAGCACAATTAAGATAATTGCAAGCGCAACTAGCTTGAAGCTACCTACTTCGCCAAAGCTAGTGCTTACTAATGTGCCTTCACCAAAGACTTGTGTGAATGCATTACCTACCGCATTTGCTTGAACGCCCGGAAGAAACACGCCACAAGCAATAATCGCTGATACTGCAAATAATACGGCTAGCCACTTTTGCTGTAAGCAACGGTCGAAGTAAAATGCTGGGCCACCACGATACTGGCCGTCTTCTTCTGATTTATAAATTTGACCGAGTGTTGACTCGGCATACGCAGTACTTGCGCCTAAAAACGCAACTATCCACATCCAGAAAATCGCACCCGGGCCACCAAAGCCGATTGCTGCAGCAACACCGGCAATATTACCTACACCAACACGGCCTGATAACGATACAGCAAGTGCTTGGAACGAAGAAATACCCGTATCTGAATTATTAGAGCTAAGCAATAACTTACACATTTCTTTAAAATGTCTAACTTGTGCGAATCGGGTTAAAATAGAATAAAACAGACCTGCACCTAGACATAAATAAATGAGTGCACTACTCCAAATTATGTCGTTAACGGCGCTTACTAAAGCTTCCATGGATATATCCTCTATGATTATATTTTTTATTGTTTCAGCGTGAGCTTGTGAGAATGCATCACGATGACTGTGAGAAATAAAAATGAGATTTTGTTACTTCACAGCTGAACATATTGGATATTAACTTAAACCCACCAAGTTTGTTAACAGTTAATTTTCAATATGACAAATGTACCTACAAAATTATCATTTTATAAATCCTGCACTACACCGATTGGTTTATTTGTTCCCAGATACAATTACGGGCATCAGTTTTGCTGATGCCCGTAAGGTTTGTTATCTTAATTTATCAACCACGTTAACGATTGCCGCTAACGTATCTTGACCAAATTGATACGAGCGACGATCTGACCAGCCGTAATCTGGATCTGGTAAATCATCGTTATCTTTAAATGGCATCTCTACCGTATACGCTAATGCATTAAATTCATGCGCGACAGCAGAAGAACCGACAGTCAGGTTAGCCTGGCCCGGCTCATCTTTTGGATAACCATGTTCGTCTTGGAACTCAGGCGTCACAGTTAAAAGCGCAGCTTTAAAGCTGTCTTCTAACTCTTTTAAGCGATCATCGTAGCCTGGAATACCTTCACTACCCGCAACAAAGTTATAAGGAATTGCTTCGTCACCATGAATATCTAAGTGCATATCAAGGCCCGTTTCACGCATTTTGTTAAGCACTAAGAAAACTTCAGGGCTATTTTCCATGCTCGGTGTTTGCCATTCACGGTTCAAGTTAACGCCTTTCGCGTTAGTACGTAGGTGACCACGCACACTGCCATCTGGGTTCATATTTGGCACGATGTAGAATACAGCTTTAGATAATAATGCCGCTGCATGTGGGTCTTCATCATCAAGTAATTTATGAAGTAAACCTTCAACATACCACTCAGCCATAGTTTCGCCTGGGTGCTGGCGCGCCGTGATCCAGATTTTTTTCTTCTCACTGCTAGGAATGCCCACACGTAAAACACTCATGTCGCGACCATCAAGGGTTTCGCCTAATGTTTCTAATTCACAAGCATGCTGACTTTGTGCCCATGCTAATAAATCTAAGTGGCGGTCATAGCTGTAAGGCGCAAAGTAAGCAAAGTACATGCTGCTACACTCAGGCTCTACTTCAAATGATAGTGTGCCGTTTGCGTACTCAGATGGGACACGGAACCAAGTTTGACGGTCGTATGATGCAACCGCATGATAACCTTCCCAGCCATCAGGGTATGCTGAGTTCTCTAGATTATTAATGTGTAATTTATGGTTTTGAAACGCAGTTGTTTCAAGACGAAAGTGAAACCACTGGAAAAAATCAGACTGATTGTCTTTATTGATTTCTAATTGAATATTCAGTGGATCAACGGCTTCAATAACCTTGATATTACCACTGTCAAAATTGCTGGTGATTTTCATTCTATAAACCTATTGGTTAAAAATAATTCTTAGCTATTCGCTTGTTAGTTAAGAATTAAGTCAACGCTCTGTAGTTAGAACGTTTTGTTAGTAATATGGTGTAGACCCTTAACAGCCTATCACATGCTGAAAATTTGCAAAAACTTTCACGACTAAAAAAGCCAGCATAATGCTGGCTTCTAGATTCTTTATAACTTAGGTATTAGCGAGGTAAGCTTGGGAAAGTTACTTCAGCCATATCACGCATACAGCGTACTACCTGACAGCTATAGCCAAACTCATTATCGTACCAAACGTAAAGTACAACGCGGTTGTCATCTACGATTGTCGCTTGTGAATCAACAACACCTGCGTAACGGCTACCTACTAAGTCAGTCGATACGATTTCAGTAGACGCTGTGTAATCGATTTGATCACGAAGGTCTGAATGAAGTGCTGTTTCACGTAAGAACGCATTTAGTTCTTCAACAGTTGTACCTTTTTCAAGATTTAAGTTCAAGATAGCCATTGATACGTTTGGTGTAGGAACACGGATAGCGTTACCAGTTAGTTTACCTTCAAGCTCAGGTAAAGCTTTAGAAACCGCTTTTGCAGCGCCCGTTGAAGTAATAACCATGTTAAGTGCAGCAGCACGGCCACGACGCTCAGCTTTGTGGTAGTTATCAATTAAGTTTTGGTCATTTGTGTACGAGTGAACTGTTTCAACGTGACCGTTTTTGATACCAAACTTATCGTTAAGTGCTTTTAACGTAGGGGTAATAGCATTGGTTGTACAGCTTGCTGCACACACAATCTTATCTTCAGATTTGATATCTTGATTGTTTACACCGTATACGATGTTTTTGATGTTGCCTTTAGCTGGTGCAGTTAATAATACTTTTGCTGCGCCTTTTGCTTCTAAATGCTGACCAAGGCCTGCTTCGTCTTTCCAGATACCAGTGTTATCAACAACAAGCGCATTCTCGATGCCGTAAGCTGTGTAATCAACTTCGCTTGGTGAATTAGCATAGATAACTTGAATGTAGCTACCGTTAGCTTTAATCGCATTACGCTCTTTATCAATTGTGATTGAGCCATTGAATGGACCGTGGATAGAGTCACGACGAAGTAAGCTTGCACGCTTTTCTAGGTCGCCATCTTTACCACCACGTACAACAATTGCACGTAAACGTAGGTCTGCGTATGGACCTGACTTTTCGATTAAAAGACGTGCTAATAAACGACCGATACGACCAAAACCGTATAACACAACATCACGTGGTTCTTTGCGCTCTGAGTTTGCGATTTCTGCTAATTCGTCAGTTAAGTATTCTTCAACTGAACGACCTTTCGCAGCATCGTTAAACAAATAACCATACGCTAGTTTACCAATATCGATACGCGCTGAGTTTAAATCCATTTTGCTAATTGCTTCTAAGAAAGGGAAGCTTTCACGTAAACGTAGTTTTGTACCTTCAAACTGAGCAACTGTTTTGTGCGCTTTGATGATATCGATTGTACTGGCATTAACGAGAGGACGGCCATATACAGCGATTTCGATTCCACGATTACGGTAAAGTCTACCAATAATTGGTTGCATACTTTCTGCGTAATCTTGACGTTCTTGCCAGCTGCTTGTGTATTCTAACTCGTGAGATGAGGTCATTTTTTTTACCTAATTAAACAATTTTGAACGGATAGCCTTAAAAAATGTGTTGTGATTTGAGAGCAACACATCTCAGGCAGGGGTATTCTAATTTAAACTCGAACGATTCTCCACTGTTACAGAACAAATCATTGCGCTAGAATAAAGTAGTACAAATTAAGTAGAGGTTAAGGAATGTTATTAAGAGCAAGCGTGTTGCTTGGTTTATTGGCATTAGCAGGTTGTGAAGATCCGCTTACACTTGCGAAAGTGTGCGACGAAACACCTGGCTTCTGCAGTGATTTAAATAAAGATAGTCACTGTAAAGAGCAACGTGCCGAGGTTATCATTCAACGTTATGTTGAATATAAGTCACCAACAGACGAAAACAAATACCAATTATTAAAAGACTTTGAGAAATACGATCAATGTGTGTCGCTTGCCGCCAAGATTGAGCACATAAAACTAAAAGAAAAAACCACGTCACGTGTTGAAGGTCATTTAACAAGCATCAAAGAAATGACACGAATTTTTCAAGATACCAAAAACACTGACCACCCAGGTTTGTTGTATTACCATTGGTCACGTAATAACGACCAATCAGCGTTAACTAAGTTACTCGCTCTTGAAGAAAAACAAGATAAACGCGTAACTGAAGATGCCGAAATGCAGTTTTTCTTAGCAAGCTACTACGTGAAGTTTGATGATGAAAAAACCATTGATTTGCTATACAAAACGCTAGAGCTAAACAAAGCAGGTGAAGCACCCAACCCTGAGATCTACCCTACTCTTGTTAGCTTATTCTACAAACATGAAAAGTATAAGCATGCCTACACCTTTGCACGTGTAGCACAATTATCAGGGTATGAAGATGTCGATATTTTACCTATCGAGCATCAACTCGCTGCCGCAGGCAAAAGCCTGGACAGCTTAGATGATTTAGCACAAAAAACTTACGACAGTATCCAAGAAGGAAGCTTCGTATCACCACGCGGGTTTTAGCTTTTAACAACTCGCAAGTAAAATGCTTAAACAAATAAAAAAGGCAGCTAACGCTGCCTTTTCTTATTTTGCTTTGCTTGTGCCAACTTCTACACGAGTTTTTAGCTTCTGACCTGGTCTAAAAGTCACAACTCGGCGCGCCGAAATAGGAATATCTTCACCTGTTTTCGGATTGCGGCCTGGACGTTCTTTCTTGTCTCGAAGATCAAAGTTACCAAATCCAGAGAGCTTAACCTGCTCGCCTTTTTCTAGCGCTGAGCGGATTTCTTCAAAAAACGCTTCAACTAAATCTTTGGCATCTTTTTTATTGATCCCGAGTTTTTCAAATAGGTGTTCAGCTATGTCGGCTTTAGTAAGCGCCATATCTAGTCCCTCAACGATGCGTTAAATTGTTCGGCCAGTGCGGCCACCACATTATCAACTACTTGATTGATATCTTTCTCTTCGAGCGTTCTATCAACCGCTTGCAGTGTTAGAGCAATCGCCAAACTCTTATAATTTGGCTCAATACCTTTGCCCTTATACACATCGAATAAGTTTAGGTCAACCAATTGATTTCCGCCAACTTTTTCTATGACATTTAAAATATCGCCAGATTTTACGTGATCTTCCACTAAAATCGCGATATCACGGCGGTTTGACGGGAATTTCGACACTGCTACTGCTTCTGGTAATTTTCTTTTTTCTAGTGCAGACATTTCGATTTCAAACACAAATGCTGTGTTGTTGATATCTAGTGACTTTTGCACTTGTGGGTGCACGGCACCAAAGAAACCTACTTTTTTACCATCAACATAAATAACGGCTGATTGGCCTGGGTGTAAGCCATCAGACTGCTCTGCTTTTATCTCAAAACGTGATGAATCATTGCTAATCGCTAAAAGTGCTTCAACATCACCTTTTAAGTCATAGAAATCAACGCTACGCTTTTCTTGAACCCAATGTTCACCGTGTGCAAGACCTGAGATTACACCACCAATGACAGCAACTTGGTTTACACCGTTTTCAGCATTTTCGTCACTTAAGAATTTTAAGCCGTGCTCAAATAAACGTACACGTGGTTGCTGACGGTTTTGATTGTAAACTAATGACGCTAATAGACCCGGCATCAAGCTCACGCGCATTGCCGACATTTCAACCGAAATTGGGTGTGGCAATACAAGCGCATCACTTTGCGGGTGTAAAATTGCTTGTGCTTTTGGATCAACAAAGCTGTAAGTAATTGCTTCTTGATAACCACGAGTTACAAGCGTATTGCGGAATTTAGTGACCGCAACATGCGACTCGTCATGGTTAGTCATTTTTAATTTAGCAGTTGGTGCAACGTTAGGAATGCTGTTATAGCCGTAAACACGCGCAACTTCTTCAATTAAATCTTCTTCGATACGAATATCAAAGCGATAGCTAGGTACGTCAGCACTCCATACACCATCAACAATTTTCACGTCTAAACCTAAACGCGTTAGGATATCAGTTACTTTTGCATCATCAATGTGGTGGCCAATTACACGGTCTAAGCGCTCACGACGTAAACGCACTTCTGTTACTTTTGGTAATTTGTCAGTTGCTACTGCTTCAACAACAGGGCCTGCTTCACCGCCAACAATCTCAAGAAGTAATGCTGTTGCACGTTCCATCGCATCTTTTTGCAGTGCAAAATCGACACCACGCTCGTAACGGTGTGACGCATCAGTGTGCAGACCGTAGCTACGTGCTTGACCCGCAATAGCGACAGGGTTAAAGAACGCACTTTCTAATAAGATATCTGAAGTTTCTTCAGTTACACCTGATTTTTCACCACCAAAAATACCTGCAATAGCAAGCGCTTTGTTGTGATCAGCAATAACAAGCGTAGACTCGTTTAGTTTCGCTGTGTTGCCATCTAACAGAACTAACTCTTCACCCGCGTTTGCGCTACGTACTTTAATACCACCTTCAATCGCATTTAAATCAAATGCGTGCATTGGGTGACCTAGCTCTAATAACACGTAGTTTGTTACATCAACAACAGGGTCAATTGAGCGAATACCACTGCGACGCAGCTTTTCTACCATCCAAAGAGGTGTTTCTGCATCAAGGTTAATACCTTTGATTACACGACCTAAATAACGGGGACACGCTTCATCATTTACAAGCTCAATTGATACTTTGTCTTCAATCGTTGCAGCAACTGGTGCGATTTCAAGTGTATTAACATCAACACTGTTAAGTACGCCCACTTCACGCGCTAGACCTTTAATACCTAAACAATCACCACGGTTTGGTGTTAAGTCAACATCAATGATGTTGTCGTCTAAGCTTAAGTATTCACGTAAATCAGTACCGATTGGTGCATCAGTTGGTAATTCCATGATGCCATCGCCTTCTTCGCTGATACCTAACTCAACGAATGCGCATAGCATACCGTGTGAAGGTTGACCACGAAGTTTGGCTTTTTTGATTTTGAAGTCGCCTGGTAATACAGCACCAACAGTCGCAACAGCTACTTTTAAACCTTGACGACAGTTAGGTGCACCACACACGATATCAAGTAGCTCATCACCACCTACGTTTACTTTAGTTACACGTAATTTGTCAGCATCAGGGTGTTGACCACACTCAACCACTTCACCAACTACAACGCCTGTGAACTCTGCTGCTGCAGGCTCAACACCGTCAACTTCAAGACCAGCCATTGATAACTGTTCCGAAAGAGCCTGTGTGTCGATTGCTGGGTTAACCCACTCTCTTAACCACTTTTCACTAAATTTCATTTTATATCTTCACTCTTAACGGAACTGGTTTAGGAATTTTAAATCGTTTTCGAAAAATGCACGTAAGTCGTTTACGCCGTAACGCAACATAGTTAAGCGCTCTACACCCATACCGAATGCGAAGCCTGTGTATTTTTCTGGATCAATACCCACTGATTTAAGAACGTTAGGGTGAACCATGCCACAGCCTAATACCTCTAACCACTTGCCGTTTTTACCCATAACATCAACCTCAGCTGAAGGCTCAGTAAATGGGAAGTAAGAAGGACGGAAACGAATTTCCATATCTTCTTCAAAGAAGTTACGCAAGAAATCGTGCAGAATACCTTTTAACTCAGTGAAGCTTACATCTGTATCAACCATTAAGCCTTCCACTTGGTGGAACATCGGCGTGTGTGTTTGGTCATAATCGTTACGATAAACACGACCTGGAGAGATGATACGCAGTGGTGGCTGCTCAGTTTCCATGGTGCGGATTTGTACACCACTCGTTTGTGTACGTAACACAAGCTTAGGGTTGAAATAGAAAGTATCGTGATCAGCACGCGCCGGGTGATGCTCAGGAATGTTTAGCGCATCAAAGTTATGAAAATCATCTTCAACTTCAGGACCTGATTTAACCGCAAAACCTAACTCACCAAAAAAGCTTTCAATACGTTCAATAGTACGAGTTACTGGGTGTAAGCCACCTGTTGGCATAACACGACCCGGTAAAGTTACGTCGATCGTTTCTGCAGCTAGTTTCTCTTCAAGAGCCTTACTTGCTAGTAACTCACGCTTTTCGTTAATGGCTGTTTGTACTTCTTGTTTTGCTTGGTTAATCACTTGACCTGCTTCTTTACGCTCTTCAGGGGCAATCTTGCCTAGCGTTTTAAGTAAGCTGGTGATTTCACCTTTTTTACCAAGGTAATTAACCCTGATATCTTCTAATTGCGCGATTTCGTTCGCACTGGCAACAGCCTCAAGTGCTTGCGCTAAAATATTTTCTAAGTTCATTGAGTACCTGGTCTTTCACAGAAGGATTTTTGTAATAGCTAATGATAACTGAAAGCAAGGACTAGATTCTAGCCCTACTAAAGCTTTAACGTTGATTTTATAAAAGGAATTGTTAATTTTCTTTGCGCAGCCATTGAGGCATGGTCAAGTTTGTCTAAAACGTCTAATAATGCACGCATATCGCGGCTTAATCGCGTTAATAAAAATCGCGCGCATTCATCGGTCAGTTCTAGGCCGCGCATGTGAGCACGACGTACGAGGGCCTCTGCTTTATCATCATCACTCATTGAGCGAATTTGTAATGTTGTGCCCCACTTCAAACGCGATACTAAATCCGGTAAGTTAATATGCAGCATGTCAGGTAATAAATCAGCTGTGACCACAAGGTATTTGCCCGGCTCATTAAAGCGATTGAAAAAGTTAAATAACCCTTTTTCCCACGCATCGTTCCCTGCCACCAAGTGCACGTCATCGATGCATAACACATCAAGATTTTCGAGGCCTTCAAGCACCACAGGACCATAATCAATCACTTCACGCATTGAAAGTAACATGGTTGATAAACCGCGCTCTTGGGCGTGAATACAGGTCGCGTACAATAAGTGCGATTTACCTGAATCACCTAAACCGCATAAGTAGGTATATTGAAATTTATTACTGAGCTTTGTGAACGCATCTTTAAGGTGACTCACTTCAAGAGAGTTTTCGCCACCAAAATAAGAAGTAAATGTTTCATCATCAGGCAAAGTAACTGGCAATGCCATTTGCATTGGTTCTAGCACTGCGATTAAAGCCCCTGCCACTGATATTCAAGTTCGTCGCTATCGACCACTTGATAAAAATCACGCGGGTCTTGATAGGCTTTAAAGGCACTATCAAGTTCTAACGCTTTTCTAAAGTCGTTCATGCTGCCAGTATGATTAACTATAAATTGTACGGTATCAGGCGTACGTACAGATATCACAGCGCGAGTAACAACACTTAAGCTTTCTAAACGGCGTTTAGCAAATTCAATATCAACAAAGTTATTGATACCTTTAAGATAGAAAGTAGCTGTAGCAAGTTGGCCAATCATCGTTGGATCAATGGCATATTCTGCTGCTAAGCCACCCGCTAAACTGTCAATCATATCTGCAACAATTTGCTGCTTATCACCCATCAAACGATTGGTATCGAATAATTCCGCATTAGTAAAACGCCAATCAAGGATCCAAGTTTCTGAATCAGCTTGTTGATACATTCTTGCAGTAATACTGCGCTCTGCACTATAACGGCTTGAAGCTCGCTCTACAGGCTCAGAGAAATTACCCCACACTTCTGGGATACCAACAATGGCGCGGTCTTGTAAATCTAGTAATGGCACAACCACAGGTAAACCACGGCGACCTGCTTTGTCGTATATAAGCTGTTCGAGCTGCGGGTAAGACTCTTGGGTAACCAGTTCACGGCGCCAGTTATCTTCAATACCTAACCAGATAGCCACTAAAGGACGACGTGTCCCCCATAATGGCAGACCAAGATCTTTGATTAATGCATTAATCTTATTTGCTTCAAACTTAACAACCAGATTTAAACTGCCATCTGCTTTTTCGTCATATTCAAATTTGAGCATGTAATCTGAAATGTCGCGAGTGCGCTGCTTCGCAACAGGGTTTTGATCTGCGCTTGTGTCACCACTCACTTTCACTAGCACATTTAGCAGTGCTTCACGGCTTGCTGCCAAACGCGCATCACGTGATTTGTCTGCAACTTTAAGGGTATCTTGATATAAATTAGTCACCTCAGCAGCAAAGGTTGAAGCACTCGAAAAAAATAATAATAAACAAATAAGTAATCTAGACACAGGCCATTAGTTCTTGCTTTTAAACTGATTTGATCCTAAATCAAAGCCATAAACAAAGCAAAGTTAATTTAATGAACGGTAGCTGAGCGAGTTCGTGAGTTACGAGAGTAAAGTTAGCAAGAGTAAAGTTTGCAAGTCTGGCGTAGGTTGGGTAGAGCGAAGCGAAACCCAACACAGAGCTATCAGCTTTCAGCTTTCAGCCGTCAGCGTTCAGCCGCGCGGTGTGTGTGTTTGGTGCTACGTATCCCTTTGCCGGAGGTCTAGGTTCTAGGTTCTAGGTTCTAGGTTCTAGGTTCTAGGTTCTAGGTTCTAGGTTCTAGGTTCTAGTACTTCATCACACAAGTTCTGACTAGTTGAGGGCACCATAGGCCCTCTGAAGTTTTTCACGAGCTAATTCAACATTAAACATCCAGTTTATACTTGTTCTTTCTTTATTCCTGCTCCATTCCCAGGCCGCGAGTTCTGTCTTTAGTTCTTCCATACTTGCTATACGTCTATCTAAACATTGCTTATTCATATTACCAATTTCTATCTCGACCATATTCAACCAACTCGCGTGTTTTGGTGTGTAATGTAATTCTAGTTTATTTAAAATCCGGCGTGCTTCCTGTGGAGAAAATGCTTTATATAACGCTCCTTCTGTATGAGTTGATAAGTTATCTAACACAACTTTTATTTTGTTCGCATGTGGATAATGAAGATCAACTAAATCCCTCATACAATTAGCAAAGTCAATTTTCGTCTTTCTTTCTGTTGCTTTAACATGCCGCCACCCTCGATGGCGATCGAAGAATACAAATAAGTTGGCCACACCTACACGTTTATATTCATAATCTAACCGCTTAGTCTGCCCCTGCTTCATTGGTTGTGCCGGTCGAGTATCATCTACAAGTTGTTTCATCGCCTCATCAAAGTTGATTATGGGGCTTAACTCGTCTGCTGCCTCAGCATACAACTCGAGCACATGTTCCATCCGCGCGATATATTCGGCATCCATTGTCGCCACACACCACATCTTTTTTTGCCATGGTTTTAGTGCATTCTCTTTAAGACGCCTCCGTATTGTTTCATACGAGATACTATTTAAATCTGTTAGTGTAACTAATCGCTCTCCAAGTAAAGATAATGTCCATCTAGCGTGACCTGTTGGTGGCTTAGTACAAGCTGTGGCGATTAAGGTTGCTTCATCTTTCGCAGAAGTTTTTCTCATTGCACCACTTCGTGCACCTTCATTCAAAGCTGCCGCTAGATTTTCTTCAACAAACTGGCGTTTGACTCGAAATACGGTAGAAGAGCTCACTTGAACTGCTTCACATATTTGCTCTGTTGTATATCTACAACGGTCAGCTTTTAATAAAATAGCAGCACGCTTGTACTTTCGAACATTGACCATGCCTTTTTTGCAATAGTCTATTAATTCTTGTTTTTCTTCTTCCGATAATTCAACAATATACTTTCGGTTCATAACAATATTAAGTAAGTTTATATGAGTTAAAGGATCGTTGATTAGGGTAAAAGTTCATTATGAATAAAGAAGAGTCGCCACTGTTTACAGCAAAGCAAGGTCAGTATTTAGCATTTATTTATTACTACACAAAAGTGAATGGGATTGCGCCTGCTGAAAGTGATTTTGAGCGCTACTTTGGAACCGCATCTTCAAGTGTTCATTCAATGATTTCAGTTCTTAAAAAGAAGAAATTTATAACATCAGTTACTGGAAAAAGCAGGAGTATTGAATTATTGATTGAAAAAGATCAGTTACCTGAATTTAAGTAGGGGCAACTGATCAAAATATATGTGAAAGAGTACTAGGTTCTAGGTTCTAGGTTCTAGGTTCTAGGTTCTAGGTTCTAGGTTCTAGGTTCTAGGTTCTAGGTTCTAGGTTCTAGGTTCTAGGTTCTAGGTTCTAGGTTCTAGGCAAAGTGTACTTGTAGGAATGGCTTTAGCCATGAATATATTTTTTGGTCTAGATTCGGCACTGAAGTGCCTCCTACGGGGTTTGTTGCTGAGGGAGGCACTGTGATAAACAACCCCTCAGTTCAACTTTACTCTTGCAAACTAGAAACTCGCTAACTCATGTTGGGTTTCGCTCCGCTCTACCCAACCAGGAGAATGAACAGGGTGAATGCTGAGGATGACTCTGTACCAAACAACCCCACAGTTCAGCTGACGTCTGACGGCTGAAAGCTAACAGCTCCCAGACGCAAAAAAGCCCGACTCTTTCGAATCGGGCTTTCTTTAATTTGGAGCCTGGCGATGACCTACTTTCACATAGCAGCTGCTACACTATCATCGGCGCTGTTTCGTTTCACTACTGAGTTCGGCATGGGGTCAGGTGGGTCCAAAACGCTATTGTCACCAAGCAAATTTGGTTCGTTAATCGCTCTAGCAATTAACTAAAATTTGGAATTCTGATATCAAGTAAATGTCTACTTTAGTAACTTAACTTCTGTCTGTTACGCTGTCATAAAACGCGTTTGGCGTTGTATGGTTAAGCCTCACGGGTAATTAGTACAGGTTAGCTTAATGGCTCACACCACTTCCACATCCTGCCTATCAACGTTGTAGTCTTCAACGGCCCTTCAGAGACTTTAAAAGTCTAGTGAGAACTCATCTCGAGGCCTGCTTCGCGCTTAGATGCTTTCAGCGCTTATCAGTTCCGAACGTAGCTACCGGGCAATGCCATTGGCATGACAACCCGAACACCAGCGGTTCGTTCACTCCGGTCCTCTCGTACTAGGAGCAACCCCTCTCAATTCTCAAACGCCCACGGCAGATAGGGACCGAACTGTCTCACGACGTTCTAAACCCAGCTCGCGTACCACTTTAAATGGCGAACAGCCATACCCTTGGGACCGACTTCAGCCCCAGGATGTGATGAGCCGACATCGAGGTGCCAAACACCGCCGTCGATATGAACTCTTGGGCGGTATCAGCCTGTTATCCCCGGAGTACCTTTTATCCGTTGAGCGATGGCCCTTCCATTCAGAACCACCGGATCACTATGACCTACTTTCGTACCTGCTCGACGTGTCTGTCTCGCAGTTAAGCTGGCTTCTACCATTACACTAACCGTACGATGTCCGACCGTACTTAGCCAACCTTCGTGCTCCTCCGTTACTCTTTGGGAGGAGACCGCCCCAGTCAAACTACCCACCAGGCACTGTCCGTAACCCCGATTAGGGGCCAACGTTAGAACATCAAAACTACAAGGGTGGTATTTCAAGGACGGCTCCACAAAAACTAGCGTTTCTGCTTCAAAGCCTCCCACCTATCCTACACATGTAGGTTCAATGTTCAGTGCCAAGCTGTAGTAAAGGTTCACGGGGTCTTTCCGTCTAGCCGCGGGTACACAGCATCTTCACTGCGATTTCAATTTCACTGAGTCTCGGGTGGAGACAGCGTGGCCATGGTTACACCATTCGTGCAGGTCGGAACTTACCCGACAAGGAATTTCGCTACCTTAGGACCGTTATAGTTACGGCCGCCGTTTACCGGGGCTTCGATCAAGAGCTTCGTCCGAAAACTAACCCCATCAATTAACCTTCCGGCACCGGGCAGG
>NZ_CP077770.1:3797500-3822719 GCF_019134595.1 Pseudoalteromonas shioyasakiensis
AAACACCATAATGCCACCCATACGCTCTAAGCCAATAAATGCAAATGTACGTTCACCAATCGTACCCAGTGCTAACGCTTCTGGTTCTGCACCTTTGTCATCAGAGCGACTATCACCGTCATTTTCATCTTCGTTATTATTGAATGCTGCTCCGTGAACTGATGCAGTAATGCGTGAGATTTGATCGCCAGAGTCAAAAACCACCATGCCGTTACTATCCCAAATGGTAAAAGAGCGGGCTCCATATGCATAGAGTGATTCATATTCGCCATTATTATCTTCATCACCTTTAACAGTGGTCACTTTTAAACGGCCAATATCACTGTTGTCATTGTTCAGGTAATCAAAATTGCTTGCCAGTGTTAAGTCTTTAGCTCTAGTTTCATCTATATATGATAAACAACCATCATCTTCATCGTACTCAAGACCACCTTTTGCTAAACAATCAGCTTCGTCGGTTGTATCAAAGAAGTATTCTCGTGCATCACCTTCGTTCGCTGTGACAATAAAGTTAGCACCTTTCCAAGTAAAGCTTGAAATAGTATCTGGTTGATACATGCCATAGAGACCAGGGTACGATTTAAAGTTAACACCACCGTCTTTATCTGATGCATCAAAAAGTAAATTAGACCAATCTTTAAATCCTAAGCCTTTAAGCTCTAGGCTATTATCTTCAAGATTGACGATAGCAAGGGCGTTATTTTCTTGTAGTGACACGTAGGCAAACTTATTGTCTTTTGAAATGCTGATGTATTCAGGTTCTAAATCCATAGCTACGGTTGTATTAATCAAGTTACCGTTGATTGTTCGACCTGTCGGGTTAGCAAATACAATCCCAAGTTCTTCAAGCTCTGTTTGTTTGTCGTTATAAGCCGAAAAAGTAATGCTAATAGCAGTATCTGCAATTACACCATCATTGATATTAATAATGCTGATAGAGCCTTCAGGGTCAATACTGTAATCACCATTGGGTTCGCCTTCATTTGCAACCAGTACTTTATTGCCATCATGGCTAAAAGTAACCATGTCGGGCAGGGCGCCTACAGTGACATTTTTAATAAACAGAGGCTCGTCGCCACTAATATCATAAAATGCGATTAAACCGGCATCACCGGTATTACTTGCTGCCATTGCGACGGCTAAAAGATCATTATTAGCATCAATAGCGATACTGTTTGCATCACCCGCACTGTGCTCATTAAGTGCAAGGGTAATCTCTGAGCTTAAATTAGTGCCGTTTATAACCCCTTCGTTATCTTTAACTAAAGCTGCACGGTCAAAGCTATCAGCTTTCATGATATTAACGACCGCAGAATCACCGGAACTATTGATAGCAAAAATTCGTTGTTTAGATGCTTGGTAAGCGACAATCTCTGCTGCACCTTCAGGGCTTTCTGCGTTCAGCACTGCACGGCCGATAAGATTTATAGTTAAAGCAGCGTTTGCATCTGTACCATTTGCTCCGTCAGTTCCGTTTGTACCATCGGTGCCATTTACTCCATCAGTTCCATTAGTACCATTTTGACCTGCAGGACCTTGTTCACCTTGTAGGCCGTCTTTGCCGTCGTCACCGTCTAATGAGCAGCCAGTAAGAATGGTTAAAAGTGATAGCGCAATAATTGATCTTTTTAACATTATTATTTTTCCTTGGAATTGTATTGAGGCAATTACAACACGCAGGCATTACAACTATATGGCACTTTTATGAGAACAAAATTTAGTCATAAAAAAAGCGAGTATAAACTCGCTTTTTATCTATAAATTAGTAGGGTAGCTCACTACTTTTTGGTTGGGCGCTTCCAGCCGGTTAGGTTACGCTGTTTACCACGAGCGACTGCAAGCTGATCGTCTTCAACTGTATTAGTGATAACAGAGCCTGCGCCAATCGTTGCCATTGAGCCAATATTAACAGGGGCCACTAGTGATGAGTTAGAACCGATAAAGGCGTTATCACCAATAATGGTTTTTGATTTATTTACACCATCATAGTTACAAGTAATAGTCCCTGCGCCAATATTAACTTTTTCGCCAACTTCAGTGTCGCCTAAGTAGGTTAAGTGATTTGCTTTTGAGCCTTTACCTAAGCGAGTCTTTTTCATCTCTACGAAGTTACCAATGTGTGAGTCTTCTTCCATAATCGCACCTGGGCGAAGGCGGGCATATGGGCCTAAAGTACATTTAGCAGCGACACTGGCTTCTTCAACAAGTGAGTTAGCTTTAATAACAACGTTATCGCCAATAGTACAATCTTTAAGTACGCAATTTGGACCAATTTGTACGTTATTACCAAGAGTTACTTTACCTTCGAAAATAACATTAACGTCGATGAGAACATCTTCGCCAGTCGTTACTTCACCACGTACATCAATACGTGCAGGATCAGCAAGTGTTGCGCCGTTTAGCATTAGCTCTTCTGCTTGCCATGCTTGGTATGCACGTTCAAGCGCTGAAAGTTGTACGCGATTATTAGCACCTTCAACTTCCATCGGATGCTCAGGCTGTGCAGAGGTAATTTCAACCCCTTCACTGTGTGCCATGGCAACAATATCTGTTAAGTAGTATTCACCTTGGGCGTTGTTGTTAGATAGGTTACCTAACCAACGTTTAAGTAGCGCACCATTCGCAGCCATAATACCGGTATTGATTTCTTTAATTTCAAGTTGCTCAGGTGAAGCGTCTTTTTGTTCGATAATACCGACAAGCTTGCCATTTTCACGGATCATTCGGCCATAACCTGATGGGTCATCTAAGGTAACCGTTAATACCGCTAAGCCTTTTTCTGGAGTTGCAGCAAGTAGCTTTTCTAAGGTCGCGCGTTTTGTTAGTGGCACATCACCATAGAGAATTAATACGGTGTCATCATCGGCAATGTGTTCTTTAGCAACAGCGACAGCATGACCCGTACCGAGTTGTTCTTCTTGTAACACCCAGTTTACTTGGTTGTGCGATAGGGCTTCTTGAAGCTGCTCACGGCCATGACCATAAACAAGATTTGTTTCACGAGCGCCAAGGGCAGTGGCATTATCGATAACGTGCTGCACCATAGGTTTGCCAGCAACTTTGTGTAATACCTTAGGTAGAGCAGAGCGCATACGGGTGCCTTTACCCGCAGCAAGAATAACGGTAGTCAGAGACATTAAAACAATATCCTTCTTTCTTTGTTTTAGGTGTGCAATATTTTGTGAGTTCTGGAAAACATACAAAGTTGTGTAAGTCACATCATGTGTAAATACGCAATCCTAATGTGTTGGACTGAACCTTGAATGAAACAGCTATTCACTATTAATTTACACTATTGTAGCGAGCTTTGATGAAGGATATAAGTATAAATATAAAGTAGGGCGCTAAGTGGTGACTTTTAGGCACAAAAAAGCCCACGATAAGTGGGCTTTTCGAAAACCGAGTAGGCTTACTTTTTACGTAATTGTTGAATTACGCGAAGTTGAGCGATTGCTTCAGCAAGTTGCACTGCAGCTTGTTGATAATCTAACTCAGCAGTTGACGTATTCGCCATTTGCTCTTCAGCATCACGTTTAGCTTTTTCAGCCGCTTGCTCGTCTAGGTCTTCACCACGTACTGCAGTATCTGCAAGAATCGTGATGCGATCCGGTTGAACTTCTAGCGTGCCGCCAGCAATATACATCACGTCTTCGTGACCAAATTGCTTAACTAAACGTACCATACCAGGTTTTAGGGCAGTTAATAATGGAGCGTGACCATAGTTAACACCAAGGTCACCTTCACTACCACTCACTTGAATCGATTCAACCAGACCAGAGAACAAGCTCTCTTCTGCGCTTACTACGTCAAGATGTACAGTCATAGCCGCCATACTACCCTCCTAATTACATGCTTTTGGCTTTTTCTTGAGCTTCTTCAATAGAGCCAACCATGTAGAACGCTTGCTCTGGCATATCATCAAACTCACCGTTTAAGATACCTTTGAAGCCAGCAATTGTGTCTTTAAGTGACACGTATTTACCAGGCGCGCCTGTAAATACCTCAGCAACGAAGAACGGCTGAGATAGGAAACGCTGGATTTTACGTGCACGAGATACAACTTGCTTATCTTCGTCAGAAAGCTCGTCCATACCTAGGATTGCGATGATGTCTTTAAGCTCTTTATAACGTTGAAGAACTGTTTGAACGCCACGCGCTGTATCGTAGTGCTCTTGACCGATTACTAGTGGGTCAAGTTGACGTGAAGATGAATCAAGTGGGTCTACCGCAGGGTAGATACCAAGTGAAGCGATATCACGAGAAAGTACTACTGTTGCATCTAAGTGAGCAAACGTTGTTGCTGGAGATGGGTCAGTTAAGTCATCCGCAGGTACGTATACCGCTTGGATTGAAGTGATTGAACCCGTCTTAGTAGATGCGATACGCTCTTGAAGTACACCCATTTCTTCAGCAAGAGTTGGTTGGTAACCTACTGCTGAAGGCATACGACCTAGAAGTGCTGATACCTCTGTACCCGCTAGAGTATAACGGTAGATGTTATCAACGAAGAAAAGTACGTCACGACCTTCGTCACGGAACTTCTCAGCCATAGTAAGACCAGTTAACGCTACGCGTAAACGGTTACCCGGTGGCTCATTCATTTGACCGTATACTAGAGATACTTTGTCTAGTACGTTTGAGTCGTTCATCTCATGGTAGAAGTCATTACCCTCACGAGTACGCTCACCAACACCTGCGAATACTGAGTAACCGCTGTGCTCGATTGCGATGTTACGGATAAGTTCCATCATGTTTACGGTTTTACCAACACCGGCACCACCGAATAGACCAACTTTACCACCTTTAGCGAATGGACATACAAGGTCGATTACCTTGATACCAGTCTCTAAAAGTTCTACTGAACTTGATTGTTCTTCATAAGAAGGTGCTGCACGGTGAATAGACATACGCTCTTCTTCACCAATTGGACCAGCTTCATCAATAGGGTTACCTAATACGTCCATGATACGACCTAGTGTCTTCGTACCTACAGGAACGTGGATTGGCTGACCTGTACCTTCTACTGCAGTACCACGACGTAAACCGTCAGTAGTACCAAGTGCGATACCACGTACCACACCGCCACCTAGCTGTTGTTGAACTTCTAAAGTTAAACCAGCTAAGTCGCCATCTGTTACTTTTAGTGCGTCATATACGGCTGGCACGTTGTCTTGTGGAAATTCAATATCCACAACGGCGCCGATAATTTGGACGACCTTACCTAAACTCATGTCTATTCCTCTCATTAAACTTTGCCGAAGCGTTAAACTGCTGCCGAGCCGCTAACAATCTCACTAATTTCTTGTGTGATTGCAGCTTGACGAGCCTTGTTATAAACAAGCTGTAACTCATCCATAAGGTCGCCTGCGTTATCAGTTGCAGCTTTCATTGCAACCATACGGGCAGCCTGTTCAGAGGCAGCGTTCTCAACTACACCTTGGTATACTTGAGACTCAATAAAGCGTACTAACAGAGCTTCTAAAATCGCTTCTGGGTTTGGCTCATATAAGTAATCCCAAGAATGTTGAGATACTTCTTCTTCAGCTTTTGGCAAAGGGAGTAACTGATCGATTGTTGGCTCTTGCTTCATAGTATTAACGAACTTGTTAAATACTACGTATAAGCGGTCAATTTTACCTTCAGAGTATGCATCTAGCATTGTCTTTACAGGACCAATAACGTCTTGTAGTGAAGGTGTATCTCCTAAGTTCGCCTTTTTAGCGACTAACTTACCGCCAAAACGTTGGAAAAAGCCAGCTGCTTTGCTACCTAAAGTAGTAAATTCAGCTTCAACGCCTTTTTCTTTCCACGCTTTAACATCTAGGGCAACTTTTTTGAACTCGTTTGAGTTCAAGCCACCACATAGACCACGGTCAGTAGAGATAACAATATAACCAACTCGTTTTACTTCACGCTCTTCTAAGAAAGGGTGAGTAAAATCAAGATTTGCTTGAGCAACACGACCAATCACTTGGCGTAAGTTTTCAGCGTATGGACGGCTTGACGCCACACGTTCCTGCGCTTTTTTCATTTTAGACGCAGCAACCATTTCCATTGCGCTGGTGATCTTTTGAGTATTCTTGATACTCCCGATCTTGCTTTTAATCTCTTTTCCGCTGGCCATGACTCTCTCTCCGAATCAGGTGGGCTTTAGTTACCTAAAGCTCACCATTCATAACTAAATTACCAAGTTTGCGTCGACTTGAACTTCTCTAGAAGTTCTTTAAGTTGAGCTTCAATCTCAGCGTTGTAGTTACCAGTTTCATTGATTTGAGCCATTAGCTCTGCGTATGTGCTGTTTGCGTAAGAAATTAGGCCAGCTTCGAAATCCATGATTTTCGCGATTTCGATGT
Source organism: Pseudoalteromonas shioyasakiensis (assembly GCF_019134595.1). NCBI lineage: Bacteria > Pseudomonadati > Pseudomonadota > Gammaproteobacteria > Alteromonadales > Pseudoalteromonadaceae > Pseudoalteromonas > Pseudoalteromonas shioyasakiensis. The sequence goes on from NZ_CP077770.1 coordinate 3,803,854, forward strand.
CTTGTAGGTAGCCTTTTTCAGCAGCAAATAGCGACAGAGACATTTCAGCAACAGACATTGGTGCGTACTGTTTCTGCTTCATTAGCTCTGTTACGCGCTCACCATGCTCTAATTGAGCACGTGTTGCATCGTCAAGGTCAGACGCGAACTGCGAGAACGCAGCTAATTCACGGTACTGAGCTAACGCTAGACGGATACCACCACCTAGTTTCTTAACGATTTTAGTTTGCGCTGCACCACCAACACGAGATACCGAGATACCAGCGTTAACAGCTGGACGGATACCTGAGTTGAATAAGTCAGTTTCTAAGAAGATCTGACCATCGGTGATAGAGATAACGTTTGTCGGTACGAACGCAGAAACGTCGCCGCCTTGAGTTTCAATGATTGGCAATGCCGTCAATGAACCTGTTTTACCTTTCACTTCACCATTAGTGAACTTCTCAACGTAATCAGCGTTTACACGTGATGCACGCTCTAGAAGACGTGAGTGAAGGTAGAATACGTCACCTGGGTATGCTTCACGGCCTGGTGGACGCTTAAGTAGTAATGATATTTGACGGTAAGCAACAGCTTGCTTAGATAAATCATCATATACGATTAGCGCGTCTTCACCACGGTCACGGAAGTATTCACCCATAGTACAACCAGAGAATGGTGCTAGGTACTGAAGTGCCGCAGATTCAGAAGCAGATGCAACAACAACAATCGTGTTTTCTAATGCACCGTGCTCTTCTAATTTACGTACTACGTTAGCGATAGTAGATGCTTTTTGACCAACTGCAACGTACACACACTTAACGCCTGTACCTTTTTGGTTGATGATAGCATCGATTGCTAATGCAGTTTTACCAGTTTGGCGGTCACCGATCACAAGCTCACGTTGACCACGACCTACTGGGATCATCGCATCGATAGATTTATAACCAGTTTGTACTGGCTCATCTACTGATTGACGTTCGATAACGCCAGGTGCGATTTTCTCAACAGGTTCAAAACCGTCGTTATCTAAAGCGCCTTTACCGTCGATAGGTGCACCTAGTGTGTTAACAACACGACCAAGAAGACCACGACCAACAGGAACCTCTAGGATACGACCAGTTGATTTAACTTTTACGCCTTCTTTAAGGTCAGCGTAAGGACCCATTACTACAGCACCTACTGAGTCACGCTCAAGGTTTAGTGCGATAGCATAACGGTTGCCAGGAAGCTCGATCATCTCACCTTGCATACAGTCAGCAAGACCGTGGATGCGGATGATACCGTCAGTAACAGATACGATAGTACCTTCGTTACGAGCTTCACTTACAACTTCGAACTGCTCAATACGTTGTTTGATCAGATCTGAAATTTCAGTGGAATTAAGTTGCATGCTCTTTTTCCCAATTACGATTGTAGTGATGTAGCTAAGCGGGCTAATTTGCCACGTACTGAGCCGTCGATTACAGTGTCACCCGCCTTAATGATAAGACCGCCAACAACTGTAGTATCTTCACTACAATTCAGCTTAACTTTGCGTGCGAAACGTTTTTCAAGTGCCGCTACCAATGTTGCTTGCTGCTCAGCAGCAAGCGGTGTTGCAGAAATCACGTCAACGTCGATTTCTTTGTCGTAGTCCGCTTTAAATTCAGCGAATAACTCAGCAACAGCAGGCAGTGCAACTAAACGTCCATTTTCAGCCATCACCTTGATTAGGTTCTGACCTTGTTCGTTGAGCTGCTCTGCACAGATCTTGATAAACAGATCTGCTTGTTCAGTAGCAGTAGGCAATCCAGCTAGCGCGGCAGCGGCTTGCTCGTTGCTGGCAACGTGGCCAGCAAAGAACAGCATGTCGTTCCAACTTTCAACAGTGCCTTTTTCAACGGCAAGTTCAAAAGCCGCTTTAGCGTATGGGCGAGCGATAGTAGCCAATTCAGACATGCTCATACCCTCCTAATTACAGCTCAGCGACAAGTTTTTCAACGATGTCACTGTGTGCGGCTTGATTGATTTCGCGCTCTAAAATCTTCTCAGCACCAACCACTGCCAGCGTCGCTACTTGTTTACGTAGTTCTTCTGTTACACGGTTACGCTCTGCTTCGATTTCAGAGTGCCCTTGAGCAATAATTTTTTCACGCTCTTGTTGACCACGAACAGTTTCTTCGTCAACGATTAGCGTGGCACGCTTTTTAGCTTGTTCAATGATATCAGCCGCTTGAGCTTTTGCCTCTTTAAGCTGCTCAGCAGCTTTCTTTTGCGCAAGTTCTAAGTCTTTTTCGGCTCTATCAGAGGCAGCTAAACCATCTTCGATTTTCTTCTGGCGAGCTTCAATTGCACCATTTAGTGGTGGCCATACGAATTTCATACAGAAAAGTACGAAAACCGTAAATGCAATTAATTCACCGATAAGAGTGGCTGTTAAGTTCACGACCGCTCCTCCTTAAAATAGTAAGCTGTTCAAAAAATAATATTAAAGTACGAACAACAATACCATTGCGATACCAACACCGATCATAGCTACGGCATCGATTAGACCAGCAAGGATGAACATCTTAACTTGTAATGAAGGTGCAAGTTCAGGTTGACGAGCACAAGCTTCTAGGAATTTACCACCCATGTTACCGAAGCCGATAGCAGTACCGATTGCACCGAAGCCGATAAGTAGAGCAACAGCGATGTACTTAAGACCAATCATTAGTTCCATTTTTTTCTCCAAAGTTTCAATTGTAAATTAAAGTTAAAATTTAAAAGTGTAATAAATTAGTGATTATCTGAGCTTGCCATGCTTAGGTAAACGATTGTAAGCATCATGAATACGAATGCTTGCAGTACGATTACTAAGATGTGGAATACAGCCCAAATAAAGTGCAACGGTAGTTGCATTAAACCAACTGCGCCGATCAAGATGAAAATCAACTCACCAGCATATAAGTTACCGAATAAACGCAGTGCTAACGAGAACGGCTTAGCAACTAAAGCGATTGTTTCTAGTAATAAGTTACATGGGATTAAGAACACCATCGCTAGCTTGTTATTAGAGCTGAACGGGTGAAGCGTTAATTCAGCTAAGAATCCGCCAATCCCTTTAATTTTGATTGCGTAACCAATCATCAGAATGAATACACCAATAGCAAGTGCAGCAGTCATGTTGATGTCTGTTGTAGGTACAATCTTCATGTAAACGTCGTGAGAATCCATACCAAATGCTTGCTCGCCAACGAAGCCAGCTAATGCAGGTAGGAAATCAACCGGAATCAAGTCCATTAAGTTCATTAAGAACACCCAAACGAAAATCGTTAGAGCTAATGGAGCGATTAATGCGCTTTTACCGTGGTATGTGTCACGTACGTTGTCACCAACGAACTCAACGATCATTTCAATGAAACACTGAAATTTACCAGGTACACCGGTATTTGCTTTCTTAGCGGCACTACGGAAGATCCATAAAAATACAAGACCTAGACCGATTGACCATGCGAGGGTATCTATATTCCATGTCCAGAAACCACTGTCTGCACACGCTTTGTTGAAGGCAAGACCAGCGTCGGTCGAGCACATCTTAGCGTTAGTTAAGTGGTGCTGAATATGGCTTGATAGAGTTACTTCTTCTGCAGCCATGTTATATCCCAAAAGTTAATGATTAAAAAAAACGGGCGCAAACAATCCGCTAAATAACACCAATACATAAACACAGAAAAACGGTAATAAAACGACCGTGTAAGACTTCAGTATCAGTGCAAACAAAACGATTGTTAGCATAAATTTTAATCCGTTGCCGCGCTTTAGCGAGGCATACACTTGATTTACTCGACTTGCACCCATATAACGGAATGCATAGACAGCAAATACAAAATTAGGGAGTAGTGCAACAGCTCCGCCAGCAAGCGCTGACTGGCCGGCATTGACTCCCCAACCTATAAAAACAATTACTGCAGCGATTAATGCTACGATACCCTGAAGACAAATTAATTTAAATGCGGCAAGCCTATACGGCCTTGCTAACCTATTAGTCACGTTTTGTTAACCTTTAGAACGTTAAATTGTCAGGGTATGAAAACTGGCGAAATTATACTGATTCCTACCAGTTTTGCAACTTGAGTCGACCCTTTGTAGTGCAAAAACACCACAAATGTCTCTTTTTGGACATGTTATTAATTAATGACGAGAATAGTCTTAATTTATACGGCTTAAAATGCCATCCAACTCATCAAGAGTTGTATAAGAGATAACCAGTTTGCCTTTGCCTTTTTTATTGTAGTTTATTTCTACTTTGGCGCCTAAATTTTCAGCAAGCTTTTGTTCTAACTGTTTGACATCCGGATCTTTTTCTTGCACTTCTTTTTTCGGAGCTGGTTCTAAGATAGAGCGAACTAATTTCTCAGTTTCACGAACAGTCAACGCTTTAGCAACTGCTAATCTAGCAGCATCTGACTGCGCTTCGCCTTCAAGTGCCAATAAACAGCGTGCATGACCCATTTCGATGTCGCCATGCTCTAACAAGATTTTAACATCTTCGTTAAGGTTATTTAGACGTAGTAAATTAGTCACAGTCGTACGCGATTTACCAACAGCTTCGGCGACTTGTTGATGAGTGAGTTCAAATTCGTTAAGTAAACGATTTAATGCAATAGCTTCTTCCATCGCGTTTAGGTCTTCACGTTGGATATTTTCAATCAATGCGATTGCAACGGCTGCTTCATCTGGTACATCTTTGATGATACATGGAACAGCATCTAATTTTGCAAGTTGAGCAGCACGCCAACGACGCTCACCAGCAATAATTTCATATTTGTCTGCACCAATTTGGCGCACAACAATTGGCTGAATGATACCTTGAGCACGAATTGAGCTGGCTAACTCTTCTAGCGCTTCTTCAGACATATCTTTACGCGGTTGATATTTACCCGATTGTAAAAACTCAATCGCTAATTTTTGCAGCTCACCTTTGCTTTGCTCTGCAACGACCTCAGAGACTTGCTCTGGTGTCGCTGTTGCTTGTTGCTGATTATTTGCACTTGGGGCAGGTTTTGATGAACTTAATAAAGCGTCGAGTCCTCGGCCTAAACCGCGTTTTTTAGCAGACATGTTATTTTTTTACCTCGAAGTTAGGCTACTGCTGAAGATGTTTTCTCTTTTCTACGTAACATTTCGCCGGCTAGGGCTAAGTAAGCTTTAGCACCACTTGATGCACGGTCATAATACATGGCAGGGGCACCAAAACTCGGCGCTTCTGCTAAACGGACATTTCGTGGGATAACGGTACGATATACTTTATCGCCAAAATGTTGTTTGAGTTGTTCTGATACATCATTTGCAAGGCGATTGCGCGGATCATACATGGTGCGCAAAATCCCTTCAATTGTTAACGCTGGATTTACTAGCTTAGATAGCTGCGTAATGGTATCCATTAATGCCGTTAAACCTTCAAGGGCATAATACTCACATTGCATCGGAACTAAAATCGAATCAGCGGCGGCCATTGCATTAACAGTAAGCATGTTAAGTGAAGGCGGGCAGTCGATAAAAATGAAATCGTATTGGTCTTGAATTTGTTCAAGCGCATTACGTAAACGCACTTCACGCGCAAACAATTCCATTAGTTTAACTTCAGCGGCAGTCACATCGCCATTAGCAGCAATTAAGTGATACTCACCTGAGGTTTCTTTATTGATCACTTCATCGATTGGTGTTTCTTCAATCAATAAATCGTAAATAGTCGCAACATCACCGTATTTATCGACACCACTACCCATGGTAGCGTTTCCTTGCGGATCAAGATCGATTAATAACACTTTACGCTTCGTCGCGGCCATCGATGCCGCGAGATTCACAGCGGTGGTTGTTTTACCAACACCACCTTTTTGGTTTGCTAATGCGATGACTTTTGCCACAGTGCTCTGATCCCTAGTCTTTAGATAGAATGATTAGATGTCTTTGCGCATCTAACTCAGGTACTTCCAAGCTGATTTTTTCATCAAACTTAATACCTTTAGGTAATGAGTCTAGTTCTTCGCTCGGAAATACGCCTTTTAAGGCGATAAATTTACCTGAATGATCAATCAAGTGCGCACACCAGTCAACCATATCTTGTAAAGAGGCGAATGCACGACTTAATACACCATCTAATTTAACACTTGGTTGATATTCTTCAACTCTAGACTGCACTGGGGTTACATTTTCAAGGCCAAGTGCATGTTTTACCTGCATCAAAAAGCGCACGCGTTTACCTAAACTATCTAACAATACAAATTGTGTATCAGGTAAAGCGATGGCTAATACGATACCCGGTAAACCTGGACCCGTACCTACATCAATGTAATGTTTGCCTTTAAGGTGTGGTGCAACAACTAAGCTATCCATAATATGCTTAACCATCATTTCTTCAGGTAAACGAACAGAGGTTAAGTTATACGCTTTGTTCCACTTGTCTAATAATTCAACATATTGCACAAGTTGTTGTTGCTGTTTTTCTGTTAGCGCAATATCAGTTTGCGCTAACAGCGTAGTTAATTGTTGTTGTAACACTGTATTCCTCACCAACTACGCAGTCTTGCGCAGTAAGCCTTGCTTTTTCAGATAGACTAATAATAGCGAAATAGCAGCAGGGGTGATACCTGAAATACGTGACGCTTGGCCAATTGTATCTGGACGACTATCAGTAAGCTTTGCAATAACCTCATTTGATAAACCAGAAACAGTTGAATAATCAAAGTCTTTTGGTAATACAGTTTGTTCATGACGTAGTTGCTTATTGATCTCATCTTGTTGACGAGCAATATAGCCTGCGTACTTAGTATGGATCTCAACTTGCTCAAGTGCAGCTTGATTATCAAACTCAGAACCTAAACCATCGATCGCCATTAAATCGTTATAACGAATTTCAGGACGACGGATCAGATCTTCAAGGCTCGCTTCACGAGTCAGTGGAGTTTTTAATAACGCGTTTACTTGATCAACAGCAACGTGATCTTTGTGGATCCATGTTTCTTTTAAACGTTGTGTTTCTTTTTCGATGATTTCCATTTTTTCGTTAAAGGCAGCCCAACGAGCGTCATCAACTAAGCCAAGTTCACGGCCTTTAGCAGTTAAACGAATGTCGGCATTATCTTCACGAAGTAATAAACGGTATTCAGCGCGGCTAGTAAACATACGGTACGGTTCTTTAGTACCTAATGTTGCTAGGTCATCAATTAGTACACCTGTATATGCTTCATCACGGCGAGGTGTCCAAGACTCTTTGCCTTGTACTTGTAATGCGGCGTTCATACCCGCAATTAAACCTTGCGCGCCAGCTTCTTCGTAACCGGTTGTACCATTAATTTGGCCTGCGAAGAATAAACCATTAATAAACTTAGTTTCTAATGATTGCTTTAAGTCGCGCGGATCAAAGAAGTCATACTCAATCGCATAACCAGGGCGACAAATATGTGCATTTTCAAAACCAGTGATTGATTGCACAATTTCAAGTTGCACATCAAACGGTAAACTCGTTGAAATACCATTAGGATATAATTCGTATGATGTTAAACCTTCAGGCTCAACAAAGATTTGATGTTTGTCTTTATCAGCAAAACGAACGATCTTATCTTCGATTGAAGGGCAGTAACGTGGACCAATACCTTCAATTACACCAGAATACATAGGTGAGCGATGTAAGTTATTGCGGATCACATCATGTGTTTTTTCATTTGTATAAGTGATGTAACACGGGATCTGCTGTGGGTGATCCGATTGTTTACCCATAAACGAGAATACAGGCGTTGGGGTATCACCTGGTTGTTCTTGCATCTTGCTAAAATCAACAGTTCGCGCATCAATACGAGGAGGCGTGCCTGTTTTTAAACGATCAACACGGAAAGGTAATTCACGTAAACGCTCTGCAAGTGCAATTGAAGGTGGATCACCTGCACGACCGCCTTTGAAGTTCTCTAAACCAATATGGATCTGACCTCCTAAGAAAGTACCTACAGTAAGAACCACAGAAGGCGCACTAAAACGTAGACCCATTTGAGTTACAACACCGATTACTCGATCACCTTCAACAATTAGATCGTCACATGATTGTTGGAAGATCTTTAAATTTTCTTGATGTTGTAAAGTGTGTTGAATAGCTGCTTTATACAAAGCACGGTCAGCTTGCGCACGTGTAGCACGTACAGCAGGGCCTTTAGATGAATTTAAAGTACGAAATTGAATACCGCCTTTATCAATAGCCTGAGCCATTGCACCACCAAGTGCATCGATCTCTTTAACTAAATGGCCTTTACCAATACCGCCAATTGCCGGGTTACAAGACATTTGACCAAGGGTATCCATATTATGAGTTAGCAATAGGGTATTCATCCCCATGCGAGCAGATGCTAATGCAGCTTCAGTACCTGCATGTCCACCACCTACAACAATAACATCAAAACGTTCGTGAAAAATCATTTATGGGATCCTACTTAATCAACCAGCAAAACTTTGTAAAGGGAGCGTATTCTACCTAGAAATTTAGAGAAGATAAATGATTAAACAGTGCTCAAGATCTAAGTGGGTGATCTCTAATAATATAAAGGATCTTTTAAAGAGATCTTTTATTACTCTTACTACTAGTAACGGCTAGATCTGTTGATAATGTTCGCTTTATTATTTAAAACATGATCTTAACGCAGATCTAAAGGTGTTAATATGATCGGATCATCCCGCGTAAAAGCTTTGATCAAAAGGGCTATTTATACACAGGGTAATATCGATTGGATCTTATCCAAGGGATAAACTACCTTAAAATCGCAGTTAGATCAGTGTTTATCCACAATCCGATCTAAATTATCAGTAAATTGTGGGTAACTTTTATAACAACGATCAACACCGATCGGCTTAATTAAGTCCTACAGACTCGATCCAGCTTGGTAGCCAAGCTAATGCCGTGTCTTCTGGTAATGCTTCATCAAGTATATTTAGCTCTAAGCGTTCTGCCACGCGCTTTGCACCTTTATTTGCTAATAACTCATCTAGATTACGTCCAGCATAGTTATAGGTGTCGTAGCTTGTGTCACCTAATCCGATCACACTGTAGTTTAATCCTTTAAGATCAGCCTGTTGGTTAATAGATTCAACAAATGGCAGTAGGTTCTCTGGGTAGTCTCCCGCACCATATGTCGAAGTACATAACAACCAAGTAGTATCTTGCTGATCAATATCATCAAATACAGGCTGTTCATGAAGCTGCACTTGGATCCCTTGTTGTTCAAGGGCTTCTGCTAGTTGCTCTGCCACGTATTCTGCAGATCCCATTTGGCTGCCAACGATGATATTTACTGATTGCATGTGATTGATCATGTATAGAAATAAGTGGCCACATGATAACTAAGTTAGGGTGTGAGTAAAGCGTTGAATTACGATCTGAATAAGTTTTTCTGCTTAAAATAACAGCTTTAATCTAATGTTTTTCATAATGGACTGTTTTAAAAGGTTTTTTATATTTATTCATAAATTAAACCCTTTGATCAAGCTGTTAATAAATTTGGGGAAAGTTCTGATCAAGCTAAATATAGGAAACTGTATAACTTTGCTAAGTTGTTGATCTTTAATTGTGTGTAAGCGCTTTATTTTTCAGATCTGATTAAAATAGCGAGTATGATCGTTTTGTGGATAGATCGCTTGTTGATAACGATCGGTTTGCAATTTGCGATCAATAAAATAGATCGAAAAAAACTTAAATAAGCGCTAATAAAGGCTATTTTTAAGAAAATTAGTTATCAAAAAGGGCTGTTGTATGAAAACAAATTCAAATATCAGCGTTTTTTTATGATCAAATCAGCCTTTAGATCTAAAAAAGCCCCAAATGTGGATAACATTTTTAGCTAAATTCGATCTTAAAAGCTGTTTTGATCTATTTTTTAGCTCGCTAAGTTAGTTTTCGATCTGAGTTAAACAGGTTTTTATCGTATTACCGACTAGATCATAGAGTGAATTACCCAATGAAAATCGTTTTGCGCCACCAGCGAAAGCCGCTTTTGCTGAGTTAAAATTGTTCATTGCCATCACATTTAGTGGCATATCTATTGTGTTAGCTAAACTGGTTATGTGATCTATGTTAGTTAAGCCGGGTACAAACAGACCATCTGCACCTGCATCTTGATACGCTTTTGCACGCTCTAATGTTGCTTGAAAAGGGGAGTCACTAACAAAGTAGGTATCGGTTCTGGCGTTTATAAATAAACCACCGAAGCCATTTTCGTTAAGTGTTTTTTTTATCTCACTAATAATAGTGCATTGTTGCTCGGTAGATCTCAGTGCGTTAATGTCTTTGTCTGAGTCTTCTATGTTGATTCCTACAACCCCTAATCTTGCTAACGCTAAAACGTTTTGGCTAATTTGCAGCGGATTATTACTGTAGCCTGACTCTATATCGACAGAAAGTTGAATATGAAGGTGTTCGGTTAAGCTTTTAACCAGCGCTAACTGAGTTTGAAAAGAGATGTTCTCACCATCAGCGAAACCTAAACTGGCAGCAATGCCCCAGCTAGTTGTTGCTACAGCTTTAGCTCCCGCAGCTTGGATGAATTGTGCAGAACTAAGATCCCACGCATTAGCGAGTACAAAGCCCCCTTGCTGGTGGTGTAATTGGTTAAAGAGTTGATATTTGTCCATGATGTCCTCCGTTTAATGACATCGCTAGACTAATTGATAGGAGGTTAATTACTGGCTGGTTTCGGCCCTGAACCGATAATTGATTAGTTGGACTAAAAACAAAAAAAGAGTCAAAAGACTCTTTTTTATAATATTGATGACCGGAAATTATTTACCGATACAGAACGAACTAAAGATTTTCCCTAATAGGTCATCAGAGGTAAATTCACCTGTTATCTCATTTAAGAACTGTTGGGTTAGGCGTAATTCTTCAGCCAAGATCTCACCAGCAATATGCATCTCTAATTGCTCTTTACCGGTGTTTAAATGATAGGCCGCGTGATCAAGTGCATCTAAGTGACGACGGCGTGCCATAAATCCACCTTCAGTGGCGCCTTGGAAACCAATACATGCCTTTAAGTGAGTACGAACTAACTCCATACCCTCTGCATTTTTAGCGCTTAAACGGATCACCGGATATTGATCATGTTCATCCATACCGACATTTTCACCGGAAATATCGGCTTTATTTCGGATCACAGTCACACCCATACCCTCTGGTAACTTGGCCATAAACTCTGGCCAAATATCATGAGGATCAGTGGCTGATGTATCTGTGCCGTCTAACATAAATAGTACGCGATCGGCTTGGTTAATTTCATCCCATGCGCGCTCAATACCAATTTGCTCTACTTTATCTGGGCTTTCACGTAGGCCTGCGGTATCAATAATATGTAATGGCATGCCATCAATGTGGATATGTTCGCGTAATACGTCACGTGTAGTACCAGCTATTTCGGTAACGATAGCAGCATCACGGCCAGCTAATGCATTGAGTAGACTTGATTTACCAGCGTTAGGGCGACCCGCAATAACAACACGCATACCTTCACGCATGATGCTACCTTGTTTAGCTTGCTGAGTCACATTCTCTAATTGATCAATAATGGCATTGAGATCTGTTGATACTTTACCGTCTGATAAAAAGTCGATTTCTTCATCTGGAAAATCAATTGCAGCTTCAACATACATACGTAGGTGAATGACTTTCTCCACCAGCGTTTCAATATGTTTAGAGAATTCACCCTGCAGTGATTGGAGGGCACTTTTTGCTGCTTGTTCACTGGTTGCATTGATTAAATCGGCAATTGCCTCTGCTTGGGTTAAATCAAGCTTGTCATTCATAAATGCGCGCTCAGAGAACTCACCTGGTTTTGCTAAACGTACACCGTCAATTTGGCTAATTTCTTTTAATAGCATATCAAGTACAACAGGGCCGCCATGACCTTGTAGTTCAAGTACGTCTTCGCCGGTAAATGAATTTGGCCCTTGGAAGTAAATAGCAATACCTTGGTCAAGCTGTTCACCGCTCAAGCTTTTAAATGGTACATAGTCTGCGTAACGTGTTTTAGGACAACGGCCAATAATATGTTCTGCCACTGTTTTAGCTAAGCTGCCAGAAACGCGAATAATACCAACCCCACCTCGTCCTGGTGCGGTCGCTTGTGCTGCAATTGTGTCTTGATTAATCATGCGATGAAATAATGCCAATAAAAGAATGAATGCTGGCTCTATTGTAACCTATGGCTTAATTTCATGCGAATAGCTGTTTGAGTAATGAAATAGCAAAAGTTTGATGTAAGTAATACTTTATTTAGCTTTAATTAATAATAAAGCGTCATTGCAAATGATAATTATATTCATTACCATATTGCGCATTCTAAATCTTATTGTTTTTTATTATGCGTCTTTCTGCTGTTTTTATTGCACTTACTGCTGGTTTTTCGGGCGTTGCCCATGCTCAAAATGAAGTAACTACTTCTGATCAAAATGATTCTAAAGAACTCGAAAAAATAGAAGTTGTTGGCCGTGCGTTCTCTTTATATCGCCCAACCGAGTCTAGCTTTGCTACTCGTACTAATACACCTTTAGAGAAAATTCCTCAGTCAATTCAAATTTTGCCGCAGGAGCTGATCAGTGATCAGGCTGCTCGCCAAATTACCGACCTTTATAGCAATATTGCTGGCGTTAATGCTTTTAGTTATTCGGGCGTTACATTCCGTGGTTTCCGCCAAGATGAGATTTTATATGATGGCGTAAAGGGCGACCCTTTCAATGGCTTTGCTGTACCGCAATTATTTAATATTGAACAAGTTGCGGTTTTAAAAGGGCCTGCTGGCGCTATATACGGTAGTGGTAATCCGGGTGGTATTATTAACTATGTAACTAAGAAGCCTAAATTCACCAGTGAACACAGTATTGAAGTTGAAGTAGGTAATGATGACTTCTTCAGTGGTGCATTAGAAAGCACAGGAACATTGAGTGAATCACTTGATAATCATGCTTACCGTGTTGGTCTTTACCGTGATACTGAAAAGCCATTCCGTGCTAATACAAGCAGCGATAATACTATTGTTGATCTTGGTTATACGTGGCTTATTAACAGTGCAACCGAGTTGACCACTCAGTATACCTATATAGAGCAAGAGTTGGGTGGGGCACGTTTACGTGGTGTACCTGCTGATGATAATGGCAATTTTCTAACTGATATTAGCTGGAATCATAACGAGTCGACAGACTTTCAAAATGTTGAAGCCCATGTCTATCAGACAACTTTAAAACATGAGTTTAATGATGTTTGGCGTACAGATGTCACAGCACGTTATTTTGATAACAAAGAAGTGCAAAACTACCATGAACCAAGAGGCCTCGTAGATACAGATGACGACGGTATTGTTGATTGGAGCCATCGTGAGTTTCGTGATCAAGTACGTGAGAACGAAGGTTTTAGCTTAACAGCTAATGCGATTGCAGAATTTACAGTTGCAGACATGCAGCATCAAGTGTTGTTTGGTAGTGATTGGTATGAACATGATTTTGAAAGCGTTTACCGTACAGCTACGCAACAAAGTAAAGGTGGCCCAGTACCAGGACTTGATCTTAACAACCCTGAGTATGGTTTAACCTCTGCTGATGATTATGACCTTGATAGTATTACCCCACGGCTTGGCAAAACGAATAGCACCCGCTTTGGTGCCTACTTGCAAGATCAGCTAGATATCACCGCTAATTGGAGTGTGACTGCTGGCTTAAGGTATGATCGTTTTGAAGATAAAGATCTGTTAAATCAAACCGAGTTTTCTGATAGCGACTTAACTTACCGTATTGGTACTAGCTATAACATTAACAACATGTTTTTCCCTTATGCGCTACATGGCACTGGCTTTGTGCCGCAAAGTGCGAGTAATCAAGAAACAGCAAAGGGTGGCCCATTCTCGCCAGAGACTAGCCGTATTAACGAGTTAGGTTTAAGAACCAAGCTATTAGCAAACACACTTGCTGTTAATATGGCTGTGTACGATATTGTCCGCGAAAACATCCTGCAGCCTAGCTTATTAGGTGATGTTGCAGGTGACGGCGTTGATGACCTAGTTGCCGTTGGTGAAGTACAAAGTAAGGGTTTTGAACTTGAGGTGGTTGGTGACATCACTGAGCGCTGGGTAGTTACTGCAAGCTACGCTTATAATGATACCCGTATTACTAAAGCCAACGACAGCATTCGTAACCAAATTCCTGATAGCGATAAATTTGCTAACGCGCCGCAAAATACCCTAGGTATATGGACACGCTATGAGCTACCTAGCTTATCGTCATCTATTTCTGCTGGCTTAGACTATGTTGATGAACAGCTTAGTTTAGGTGGTCAACGTGTTAAACCTTATACTGTTTACAACATGGCGTGGCAAACAACCGTTGATAACTGGCAATGGCAGTTATCAGTTAAGAACCTATTTGATAAAGAATACGCAAGCAGTGGCTTTATCGAGCGAACAGGGCACTTTCCTGGTGAGCCGCGCCGTGTCTATTTAAGTGCTAAATACAGTTTTTAATGGTGGCGTGTGAACGCTAAAAGTTGGTTTAACTTACATTCTTGGGCAGGACTCTTTGTTGGAGTCCTGCTTTTTGTTACCTGCGTATCGGGGACACTCGCTACGTTAAGTCATGAACTCGAGTACTTAACAGACGCTAAGTACCGTGCTTTAACTTCTTCTGCTTCGACTAACTACCCAGCTCTCGAAAACACCCTTAATAAGCATTATCCGCAAGCTCAGTTACTTTATATCCAACGTCATAAGCAAGATTACCTTGCCACTGAAGCGGCTCTTAAAGTCGGTGATTCATTTCGCTTTGTTTATTTAGATGCTGCAACGGGTCGCTTACTCGGTGAAGGAGAGTGGGCGCGGATATCGCGGTTTTTACGTAACTGGCATATGAACTTGTCGATGGGCTGGACGGGTAAATTACTCGTCACCAGTTTGAGTGTGTTACTCGTTATTTTATTGGTTTCGAGTTTTTATGTGTATCGGCGCTGGTGGCAAGGCTTTATAAAAAAGCCTGCTGCGCTTAGCCTCGATAAACGTAGTAGCTGGTCTGATTGGCATAAGCTGTTAGGGCTTTGGAGTTTATGGTTTATTGCTGTGATGGCCATCACAGGGGTTTGGTATCTGGTAGAACATGGGCTGCAAACCGCGAAGGTACCTCACTATGTCTCTAGTCCACAAGCCTTAAGTGAGTTTAAAAAACAAAGCCCTCGCAAAGGTCTATCGCCAATTGGTTTAGCTGCAGCTTATGAAGCCGCTCAACAGGCGTTTCCTAGCCTTGATATTCGCTATATTCGTTATCCTAATAAAGCGGATCAGCCTATTGAAGTGCGTGGTTACAACGATGATATTTTACTGCGCCTGCGTGCTAACCGGGTTTATTTAAAACCAAGTTCCGGTGAAGTTCTTGGTTTACAAAAAGGGGAAGAACTAAACCTGCTTCCACGAATTAAAGACACCGCTGATCCGCTGCACTTTGGGAACTTTGCAGGAATTGGTATCAAGCTTATTTGGGGGTTATTTGGTGCATTGATGAGCTTTGTAAGCGCTGCTGGCATCTATATGAGTTGGCTTAGGGTTAAGCGTAAAACAACGACTGGAAAGTGGCTTGGTTTATCTGGGGTGATTGCAATCGGTTTGGTGGTTGCTTCGTTACTAACAACAAGTTTGAGCTTTACTGAACGCAGTGTGCCCAATCAGGTTTATTCTCCTATTCTCGGTTAGCTATTTTCAGGCATTAAAAAAGGCGCAGTTAGCGCCTTTTTTATTGGGTTAAGAGTTTAGCCTCTTACCTTAATACCTTTTTTCTCCATACCGCGGTAGATGATTAGCATCTGTGCGATTGAGATAAGGTTCGATACTAACCAGTAAAGTACTAGGCCAGATGGGAACCATAAGAAGAAAATAGAGAATACGACTGGCATAAAGGTCATCATTTTTTGCTGCATAGG
Organism: Pseudoalteromonas shioyasakiensis; assembly: GCF_019134595.1. Lineage (NCBI taxonomy): Bacteria > Pseudomonadati > Pseudomonadota > Gammaproteobacteria > Alteromonadales > Pseudoalteromonadaceae > Pseudoalteromonas > Pseudoalteromonas shioyasakiensis. The sequence goes on from NZ_CP077770.1 coordinate 3,819,779, forward strand.
GTCAGTAACCGTCATAGGTTGCAGCTTTTGAGTGATGAACATACTTAAACCAAATAAAACCGGTAATACGTAGTATGGGTCCATTGCTGATAAGTCATTTAACCATAAAAAGAATTCAGCATGACGCAGTTCTGTTGACTCTAAGAATACGTAGAATAATGCTAAGAAGATTGGCATTTGTAGTAACAGTGGGAAACAGCCACCCATAGGGTTCACTTTTTCTTTGCGGTACATTTCCATCATAGCTTGACCGAATTTTTGACGGTCATCACCATACTTCTCTTTTAGTGCAGCCATTTTAGGCTGTAAGGCACGCATCTTCGCCATTGACGTGTATTGTGCTTTAGTCAGCGGGTACATTGCCGTTTTAACGATAACCGTGATTGCAATGATAGCTAGACCCCAGTTACCTAAGATACCGTATAACCACTTAAGTAATACGAATAATGGTTGCGAGATAAAGAATAACCAACCGTAGTCTACAGTTAGGTCTAAGTCTGGGTGGATTGCTTCTAGTACGTCAGACTCTTTAGGGCCCATATAATAGGTTGAGCCAAGCGTTGCTTGCGAACCAGCTTGTACATTTACTGCTTCACCTTTAACACCAATTATTGCTGCATTACCTGATACAAGCTTAGTGTAAAGAGTGTTTTGTTGATCTTGCTTTGGTACCCACGCACTTACAAAGTAGTGTTGAATAAATGCAATGTAGCCGCCAGCTGTGGTGATATTAAGGTTCTTATCAGCCATGTCTGAGAAGCTGTACTTTTCATACTTCTCTTCATCTGAGCCATAAGCGCCGCCTAAGTAGTTTTGATCTACTAAGCTACCTTTTTCTTGTACTGTACGTTTTACTTGCGTGTATAACTGAACTTGAATTGGATCAGCTGTTACGTTGTTTACTGTGTATTCTAAATCTACAGCGTAGTCGCCTTTTCTGAAGATATAAGTTTTAGTAAACGTCACACCTTTACTGTCAGTAAATTCAAGTGGTACACGTAGCTCATCACCCGTTAAAGAGAATGCTTTTTGTGTGGTTTTATAAACAGGGCGGCCTTTCAGGGTAGTCTCTGGGCCATTTAAACCAATTAAGCCACTTTGCGAGAAGTATTGGTTACCGTCAAACTCACCAAGTAGCATGAAAGGAGTTTCACCGCCTTTTACCTCTTCGTACTGAAGTAAGTCTGTTTCAATGATGTCACCGCCTTGGGTGTCAATTTTAACAGTGAATACATCAGTTGTTACATCGATAACTGAGCGCTTTGCTGTCGTTACAGCTGGAACTTCACCGTCAGATGATGCTGGAATAAAGTCATCAGATTCTGGTGTTGTTGCGTCTAGTGTTTGTGTTGTGGCACTTGGATCAGCCTTTGGTGCGTTGTAGTCGTTATTCCATTCTTGAAATAATAAAAACGACACAAGCATCAAGCCGATTAATAAAAACGTGCGTTGCGATTCCATAACAGCTCTTATTTCTCGTGTTGGTGGTTAATATGATTTTTTGCCGGTACGGGATCATCCCCACCAGCATGTAAAGGGTGGCATTTTAATATGCGTTTAACAGCTAACCAACTGCCTTTTACACTTCCATGCAAATTAATTGCTTGAATAGCGTAACTAGAGCAGGTTGGATTAAAACGACAATGCGGGCCTAATAGTGGGCTTATCCATTTTTGATAGCTGCGTATTAGCATGACTAAACAGCGCTTTGGAATAGCAACAAGTGGTTTAAGTAACCTCATGATGTGTCTGCCCCTGCGTTAATTTAGTCAATGGATACCATGAATTTAAATTCCCATCGTAGAATTTTAAATGCATGATTAAAAGGTGAGCTAAAGATACCTTAATTAAGCCTGTAATTCTATTGCTATCAGGCTTGTTTATTAGATTTAGCTGATTTATTCGGGCGTTTCTTAAATGGTGGTGGTTTAGGTGCACCAGGCTTGCAGCGTTCGTTAATTTTTCGCCACAATTTATTTAGTTGCTTTGTTAGCTCTTCGTTGGACTGTTCATCAATACCACTTTTAACCATAAGCACAATATCAATGTTATCGAGTTTATGTTGATTTAAACGGAAACTTTCGCGAGCAAGTCGTTTAATTCGATTACGTTGACAGGCTTTTTTAACGCGTTTTTTTGCGACCGTAAGACCTAATCGAGGATTAGTTTGGTCATTGCGTTTAGCTAATAGGGTAAAGAAAGGAGTCGCAGCGCGTGCTGGTTCATTAAAGATTCGAGAGTAATGCGAGGGAGTTAACAGACGTAACTCCCTGCTGAAGCTAAAGTCTTCCACTTATATATTAAGCAGAAAGAACTTTACGGCCTTTAGCACGACGACGAGCTAATACTTTACGGCCATTTGCTGTTGCCATACGAGCACGGAAACCGTGTGTACGTTTGCGTTTTAAAACGCTAGGTTGAAAAGTTCTTTTCATAACAATTCCATCCGATCGGTTAAGGTTAAAACATCCTATGCAGGTCGCGATCCTGGCACAGGTGCCATTGCGAGCGCGAGATATTATAGATGAAGACAACAAAAGTCAATCATTAAAACGCTGCAGAGGCAGTAATTATAAAGGATCCTTTTACGTGATCATATAGGATCATCATAAATAAGAAGTTTTCCACAGCCTCTGTATAAAAAGTGAATAAAAGCTTGGGAAAAGCCAATTCGATCGTAGAATTTGATCGCGATCTGGCTGCAAATTTGTTATGATCACTGTTCGAGCTTAAAAAATAATTTCTTTATAAATCAGTGCTTTATTGTTTTATGTTGCTGAGATCATATTTTTCATAAAAATCAATCTTGTACTTGTGGATAAAGTACCTTCATAATAGTCGGTCTGGGCCAAGAAAGTTGGTCAAAGATTAGCAATAAATGTTTGATTTTCCATCATTAAAGATGAACGGGAATAAAAATTAAATCTCTGGGAGTTTAACT